>NZ_ADXM01000051.1:0-78164 GCF_000179255.1 Synechococcus sp. CB0205 | reverse complement strand
ATCAAAGTGCTCTTTGGGATTTCCGAAGATGAGTGATTCCTCCTTGATGGTGAATGTGAAATGGTTTCTATCGAGCCATCCACGCTGGAACTTCAAGAACTCAAGAAGGTTTGAAGCGGCATTGCTTCGGCAAAGAACATCCCGTCGTTTGCCAGTTTTTGACATGCGAACGTGAATCTTCAGTTTGTAGTCATCTTCCCATTTCTGCTTGGATTCAGACCATCGCTTGGGGTTTGTAACTTCAATATCTTTGCGCCTTACTGCTAATAATTCCGAAGGGCGACAACCACTATTCTTGAGAAGATGGACGAATGTGGCGAACATCCGATGTGAGTACTCTCCAACATAGGTGCGAGCATTTCCGCAGTATTGGTGACGGAGGTAGTTGTTGATTATCTTGTAATCGTCTGCTGTAATAGCGGGATTCGCGTCTAACTCGTCATCACCGATGGTGATTCTTGGCATGAATCCTCGTGACATTGCAATCTCATTCTTTAAATAACCTCTCGGTACCAGGAAAGAACGGCAGAAGACGGCGACGTCGCGAAGTTCTGTCTTCCGTGTGTTTTTCATCACTGACTTCCGGAAGATTGGGTAATCCTCCCATGTAGTTACATCTATCTGATTTGGGAACTGAATTTCTTTTGCGTCAAGGTACTCAAGCATTCGCCTTAGGGAAGTGACTCGGCGAAGTCGTGCTTTCTCATCTTTTAGTCCAGCGTCAACGCGCTGCACCTCTAGTTTGTTGAACTCATCAACGAGTTCGGCGATGGTGCACGATTCCGAAATTCTCCTGATTGCTCGTTGTGGCGTTTCCGAGAAAGTCGCTAGTGCTTTGTAGAAGTTCGCGAGTGCTTCGGTTTCGCTAGTTGCGCCTTCAATGCGCTTGGTGCGATATCGACGCTCCGCTTTGTTCCACTGACGGACATACCAACCGTCCTTGGTGTGCTCGTAGCAGAAAACCGAGATTCCCTTGTCAACTTGCAGCGATTTCTTGATTGCTGGCATGGTGTGGTTGCGGGTGAACAACCCGTCAGTGCTTGAACCACTGCTTGACTAGTCCTAGCACCACCCAGAGGTGAATGAGCAAGAACGCTGTCATACCAGTCGATTGCGACGGCTCTCGAAGCAGTAGTTCCAGACATGTGTCGAGTTTCCACTGGTTGCAGCGGCTCAGCCTTGCGCTTCTTGCCGCCGGCGCTGTCCCCCTCTGGACAGCGCCGGCCCGGGCAATTGAGGAGGTTCTGATTGAAGTCCCCCTGTTGCGCTCCAGCTTCAGCGTCAAGGTCAGCGAGCTGAAAAGTCCCAGTGCCCTGATGGCGGGCCGGAGCGACCTGGCGGAATTGGATCGGGCCTCGGATGGAGCGGTGAGTCAAGTGCTGCTGCAGGTGCTCCAGCGACCGATTCCGATCTCGATGATTCGTTTAGCCGATGGATCCGTTGGCTCACCTCTGCTCGAGCAAGCATTTTTGGTGGTCTCATCCCTCGGCACGATCGAGGGGCGAGATCCCGATCTGACGGGGCAAACCTTTCGTCAGGCGTTGGATCGGGCGAGGGTGAACGCCACTGGTGGTGAGCCCACCCTGGTCGAATTAATCGAGGCCCTTCCCGGCCAGCGGGTGCGTTTCAACCTCGGCCAGGTCAAAACGATCCTCGGCCGCATGTTGGCCCAGCGCACCCAGGCCAACAGCTTCTTCGCCCAGGCCTCACCCGTCGTACTACCAACGGCTCCTGCAGCGTCGTCATCTCCAGCGGTACGACAACGGCAGGTGCGTCTTGCCGTCCCCCATCGCCCCCGGCCGTTGGATGTGGTGCTCGTTGAGCCCTCCCAAGGGGCCAATGGACGCTTTGTGTTGATCTCCCACGGCCTCTGGGATAGCCCCAAAAACTTTGCCTCCTGGGGGGCTCTGCTGGCTTCAAGGGGCTACACCGTGGCCCTGCCCCGCCACCCCGGCAGTGATAACAAGGAACAGGCCCTGATGCTGAAGGGAGCGGTTCCTCCCCCGAAGCCCATTGAGCTGGCCCTGCGCTTTCGCGATCTCAGCGCGGTCACAGATGCGGTGGCTGCTGGTCAACTCAGCGGCGTGACTGGGGTCAACGCCAACGCTGTGGTTGTCATTGGTCACTCCTGGGGCGCGACGACGGCGTTGCAGCAGGCGGGTCTGGTGCCCCAGGCGACAACGCTCAAGAAGCGATGCCCGCAAACCAGTGATCCACAGCGCAATCTGAGCTGGACCCTGCAGTGCAGCTGGCTCGATGGCGTGGATCAGGCCGCCCTTCGCGATCCGCGGGTCGTTGCAGCCGTGGCCGTCTCGCCGCCCATGTCACTGCTGTTTTCGGTTCCGCAACTGCGCAACGCCAGTGCACGTCTTCTGGTCGTGAGTGGCACCCATGACTGGGTTGTGCCACCTGACCCCGAGGCAATCACACCGATGCGCCAGGCCGTGCCCTTCGGGCACCAATTGGTTTTGGCGAAAGGGGGCGATCATTTCAATCTGCGCCCCGGTCAGCAGGCCAATGGAGGGGTACTGGGTCCGCTGCTGCTGGCCTGGGTTGAGGCGGCCTATCAAGCGGGCCCCGCGCTCTCCCCGTCAGCCGGCGCGCCGCCACTGCTTGGCACAGGCCCTTGGGGCCATCCATTGATTCCCCTCAAGGACGTCTCGACCGCGATCCAATCGGACAGCTGAGTCGATCTACCCATCGCCCGTCGCCACTGGCTTCGCTTCGATGGCGCTGAAGCCTCCTCACACAGCCCTGCCTGGGCTGTTTTTTATGCCTCGCTGTTTCGGGGTACGGCTTGGCGCCAGCCTCCCTCCTCCAAAACAGTGATCGGGGTGTCAAAGCACGTACTGAGACTTGCGCTCGTCAGCAGTGCCGCGGCAGGACCATCGGCCACGATTTGCCCGCGTTTGATCAGGACAGCGCGTTGGACCTCAGGGATCACGGCCTCCAGTTGATGCGTCACCAGCAGCAACGTGGTTCCTGTCCTGCTGAGTTGCCGCAGGCTGTTGAGGAGTTGGTGCTTGGCCTTGAAGTCCAGGCCATTGATCGGTTCATCGAGGACCAGCACCTCGGGTTGATGAATCAAAGCGCGGGCGAGTAGCAAGTGCCGCCGCTGCCCATCCGAGCAATGACCGAAGGGCTGACCACGGAGATCAGCCAATCCAAGCTGCTCGAGCTGGTTCAGCGCTTCTGCCCGTTGCTGCTGTGTTGGGCGTTGTGGACGGCCTAGCCCGACTGAGCCAAAGAGGCCGGAGAGAACAACCTCTTCCGCTGGCACCGTTGGGATGTAGCCGCTCTGCAGGTCACTAGAGACCAGGCCGATGCGTTGCCTCAGATCCCAGAGGTTGACGGTGCTGCTGCCAAAGAGCTTCAGCTCAGAGCCCGGCTTCACCACGGGGTAGAGCTGACGATTGATCAACTTGATCAAGGCGCTTTTGCCCGCACCATTGGGTCCCAGCAGCACCGTGGGTTCCCCTGCTTGCAAGCTCAGGGTCAGATCGTTGAACACTCGCCTGGCACCAAGCCAGGCCTCAACGGAGATGGCCTCGAAATAGGGAGTCGCGCTCATGAACATCAGGTACTGCTTCCAGCATCGGTACGGGCCGGCTCTTTAGGGTCAGCCCCATGCAGCCTTTTTTCCTGCTGGAGCCCGGAGATGGCTTGGTGCTCTGCGGGGCCAATGGCCAGATTTCCCACGTCGACCGCACGGCTCAACAGCGCTTGGGGCACCATTCCCAGGAGTGGTGCGGCCGCGCGATTGGTGAGTGCTGGCCGCAGTTGTCTGATCTCATCGTCCAGGAACACCGGCGTTTAGCTGAGGGGCCGCGGGACCATGTGCTGCCTCTGCCCCATCCAACGGGGGTTGAGCTGGCCACCCGCCTCCGTCTGTTTGCCTGTGACTCTGGCTTTGGCGTTGGCATCCTCAGGCGCCGGGCGCAACGCCTCGATGCGGCCCCCGAGGAAACCAACGAAGACGCCTACCGCCGTTTGCTCGAAGGGGTCCTGGACACGGCGCAAGATGCCGTCTTGGTGACCTTGGCTGAACCCTTGGATGCCCCGGGTCCTGTCATCGTTTACGCCAACCAGTCACTACTGGATCAGACCGGGTACGCGCTTCACGAGGTGCTCGGCAAGAGTCCGAGGCTCTTTCAGGGTCCAGAGACTTCGAAGGAGAGCACCTCTGCACTGCGCTCGGCGATGGATCAGTGGAAGCCAGCGTCCATGGAGGTCATCAACTACCGCCGCGATCAATCCACCTGTTGGATTGAGCTCAAGGTGGCGCCCCTGGCGGATTCCTCGGGCTGGTACACCCACTGGGTCTCGGTCCAGCGGGACGTAACCGATCGCGTGCTGCTGAAGCGGCAACTTGCCCAAGAGGCCAGGGCGCTGGCTGACAAGCTCGATCGCTGAAGGGGCTTCGGCCGATTGCTGACCTGACACCCTGCAAGCTGAGAGCTGCTTCACGTCTCTTTACAATTGCGGCACAAGCGGTGTTCCGTTGCTCTCGCGCGTTGCCATCGATTTTGTGAGCACGGTCTTTGGCCTACCGCTGCGGCAATTCGCCTTGGCCTGCAGCTTTGCTCCGGCCTACCTGACCATTCCCGTCGTTCGTTGACATTGCTTTGATCGCAGGCATCGTTGCGGCAGCGATCGGCCTGGGAGATGCAAAGCCTTCCTTTTCTGGGTGATGAGTGCATCAAGGTCAGCTGCGATCTTCGCCGAGTTCACCTGGCTCGCCTGGATGCGTTGAAGGAACAGTGGGGTCTTCCGTCGCGGGCGGCTGCACTGCAACGTCTTCTCGATCTTTGTTTCCTCGGCGACATCAGCCTCGATCAGTGCCATTAAGTTGCCGGCACTGCAGTCCTCGCCATGGCACCCACAGTCCTCAAGTTCAGTTCCGAGGATTGCGGCACCTGCCATCGGATGAGCCACTACGACGGCAAGGTTGCTGAAGAACTGGGCTGCAGCTTTGTCAGCGTGATGTTGCAGGACACCGAGACCTATCGCAGATACAGAAAGGTCCTGCTTGCGCAGTATCCCAACAAGGAAGGAATGGGCTGGCCGACCTACCTCGTGGTGGAAGACCCTCACGGCGATTTCACCATTAAGGGCGAGATCAAAGGCGGCATGCCAAAGGGCGATTTCAGGGAGAAGCTCACTGCGTTTATCTGAGGGCTGTGCCTACTTTTGTGCCTAAAGCGCTCCCTCCTGTCCCGTTTGCTCTCTCCGTGGCTAAGCCAGGGTGTAAGCGAGAAATCTGTGGGCAAGCTGTTCGACCTAGCCGTTGAGGTCTCCAAGGACGAGATCGTCGGGACGCTGGTCCACGCAGAGAGTGCTGAACAGGCCAGAGCCTTTGGACAGGACCTATTTCCTGGCTGCAACGTGATGGCCGTCCTGCATGAGCCGGCCGGTGTTGCACCGCGGAGGCAACCGGAGCCATAACCGCTCTGGAACTTTTAAGTTCCTCCTCACACCACCCGAGCGCTCCGGAGGGGGCGCTTTTTTGTGTGCTTGCGCTCCCAAGGCGACCTAAGCCATAACCGATCTGGAGGCGCACCACAGACCAGCGCCGTCCGAGCGGGGGAGTGCCATAGCTCCCCCAACAACCATCCAGAGCAGCAGCTGACCCGCCGAGGTGGCAGGTCTTCACAGACGCCTCGATACTCCCTGCAGCCTCGGGATCGGCGCTCGTGAAATCGCTTCGGTTGAGCTTCTCCGCTCTAGGTGCTGCTGCTCTGGCACTGGCATCCATTCCTCAGGCGAATGCCAAGCCTGCAGTGGTGGCGCAGGGGTCAGCTGAGGACCTTGGGGTGATGAGCATCAACCTCAAGGATGTGGTCAAACCCCAGATTGGTGTTCAAGGGCAGACCCAAGCAGCAGGCACACCAAACCAGGCAGGTCTTGGCGGCTTCCTGCCCCTGGTGGTCGGCAAAAACAGCGTTTTCTTCGCTGATGTCCTGGCGAATGCCAACTTCGCTGACATCAAAGGACAGTCCAGCATCGTCAATACCGATGTGGGCGGCACCACCATCTCAACGTCATCTCGCCTGGGCTATCGCTGGCTCAACGGTGACCGTAGTTGGATGTATGGCATCAATGCGGGTTATGACACTCGCCCGCTGACATCAGGCGGTGATGACACGGGAGTGGCGCTCACTAACGAGCGCACTGATTTCTTCCAGCAGGCTGCGGTGAATGTAGAAGCGGTCAGCGATAAGTGGGCACTCAGTGCCTACGGTCTTATTCCGACAGGAGTGAAGGAGCAGCAACTCAATAGTGCCTATCAAGGCGGAGCACTCAACACCTACGGTTTAGACGTAGGCTACAACCTCACAACAGCCCTCAGAGCTTCTGTTGGTTATTACTACCAGCAGCGAGAACAGGAGAATGTGAATGGCTCAGGTGTTTTAGGAAGGCTTGCGTATGCCATTAATAATGGTCTAACGCTTGGCGCCAATCTGTCATATGACGATGCGTTTAAGCAGCGCTTCTCCGCAGACATCAAGTGGCGCTTTAATACCAATGGCGGTCCTGGGAAAGAAACACCGAAAACCAATGCTAAACCCGCATTGAATGCACTAAACACATCTCCCAGTCAGCGCAATGTCCGAGTCCATGATACACACTATGAAATAGAGATAATAAAGGGTGACATGTTTTTGGCGTCATGGGATGGCACGTGAAATCCAGAGAGCATCTCGCAGGACCGCTATAGGTTTCAAAGTTTTATTTCTTCAGTCACACCAATAAGCTAACAAATCAGCACCCAATACCTGGCACCATTGCACTCAGCGCAGCCTGACAACAGACCCAATGAGGCACTGAGCACCAAACGGAAAAGATCCAGGGCACACCAAAACCACCCTCAATACTTCTCTCCTTACTTCTACCCTTATTCCCTCAACGCATTCACCAATCACTTCGCTCCCTATCGCCATCACGAATGCCATTAGCTCGTCTAAATCTCACCGCTATCTGATGCCACTCCTCTGGGATTTGATTGAGGCGACAATCAAATGCAAAAGGCAGTTGCTGCTGCCCTGGTGAGACACGCTTTCTCTTGCTTCTATGAGCACCTCTTGTCTCAACTAATCGTTTGAGCATCCTTGAGCCCCAGTGGCACTTAGACGCTCCCTTGGCGTGGTGGCTACGGGTGTGGCTTCTGCCCTCAAAAGTGTGCTGACACCCAGGCAACTGCTCTAAACCCAATGGCAGCAGGTGATGTCAGCTGGCACACTCCGCAAAGTACAGGTTGAGTGATGCAGCAGTCCGTTCGCCTGAGTCTTTCCATCACTAGCGCTGCAGCCCTGGCACTGGCATCGATCCCTCAGGTGAACGCCAAGCCCGTTGAGGTCGCTCAAGGCTCAGCTGAGGACATTGGGGTGATGAGCATCAGCCTCAAGGATGTGGTCAAGCCACAGGTTGGCGTTCAAGCCCAGACTCAAGCCGCTGGCACCCCGAACCAAGCGGGCATTGGCGGCTTCCTCCCTTTGGTGGTGGGTAAGAACAGCGTTTTCTTCGCTGATGTGCAGGCGAATGCCAACTTCGCCGACTGGGGTAACAGCAGCAGCATCATCAACACCACCGTTGCTGGCACCACCATCTCCACCTCATCACGGCTGGGCTATCGCTGGCTGAATGGCGACCGCAGTTGGATGTACGGCATCAATGCGGGCTATGACACCCGACCAATGAGCACGGGTCCCTCTGACACAGGTATCCCTGTCTATGCCTCACGCAGGGCTTTCTTCCAGCAGGCTGCTGTCAACGCAGAAGCAGTAAGCGATATGTGGGCATTCAATGCTTATGCGCTCATTCCAACGACTGAGCCTGATGAGCAGCAACTCAACTCCGTCTATCAAGGTGATGCACTAGCCACCATTGGTTTTGATGCTGGCTACAACATCACGCCAGCCCTGAGGGCTTCTGTTGGCTACTACTACCAGAATGGGGATATGGATACTGCCGATGGCTCAGGTGTATTGGGTCGCCTCGCTTATGCCATCAACAATGGACTAACTCTTGGCACCAACCTCTCTTATGATAGTGCCTTCAAGTCACGCTTCTCCGCTGATATCAAGTGGCGTTTCAGCACCAATGGTGGTCCTGGGGAAGAAACACCGAAATCCAATCCTGCAGTTGAAGCTCTAACGTCAACACCGAGCAATAGGGATGTGCGGGTGCACGACCGCGGGTCGTGTGTCCATTGGTGGCAGCTTTTGATCCCCGGACAATGTCCCTTCTGACCCCATACCCCAGAAGCCCCTGCAACCGCAGGGGCTTTTTATTTCTTCAATCAACCTCAACCAGCCCCAAAACTCCATCCAATACCTGGCACCACCTCCCACCTCCACCGCAGGCATTGAGCCGCTTTCTCCGCCAAAGTAAATCCCAAATATTTCAACCCACAGCAAAGCCAGGCGTCTCCATCTCTTATCACTACTGATACACCTATCTCCTTAACACCACTACTAGATACTTCGCTCTCTATCACCATCACGGATGCCATTGACGCGTCTAAATCTCACTGCAATCTGGTGCCAATGCGCTGGGATTTGATTGATGAGAGCACGCCTCCGTTTCCACCACAACGCCCCAAAGCAGGCTGCCGTCCTCTTGGCGTTTCACCAGCAGGCAACCGATGAGGTCGGGTGCCACCAGCTCGGCGGGGCGGGCGAAGAAGGCTTGGGGGAGCGCTGGGAAATCCTTGGCGATGGACTGGGTGGTGGCTATGGGAGTGGCTGTTGGTCTCTCCAGTGTGCAGCCGCCAACCGAAGTGCTCTAAGCCCAGTGGCAATGGCGCATTCCCTTGCAAAACTCCCGCAGAGGTGAGCTCAAGCTCAATGCAGCAGTCCATTCGCCTGAGCCTGTCGCTGACGGGCGCGGCTGCTTTGGCACTGGCATCAATGCCGCAAGTGAGCGCCAAGCCCATTGAGGTCGCCCAAGGCTCAGCTGAGGACCTTGGCGTGATGAGCATCAGCCTCAAGGATGTCATCAAACCTCAGGTTGGTGTTCAAGGACAGACCCAAGCGGCTGGCACTCCCAACGAGGCAGGTCTGGGTGGCTTTCTGCCCCTCGTCGTCGGCAAGAACAGCGTTTTCTTTGCCGATGTCCTGGCGAATGCCAACTTCGCTGACATCAATAACTCCAGCAGCATCATCAACACCACCGTTGCTGGCACCACCATCTCCACCTCATCTCGCCTGGGCTATCGCTGGCTCAACGGCGACCGCAGTTGGATGTATGGCATCAATGCGGGCTATGACACCCGACCGATGAGCACGGGGCCTGCAGATACAGGTATCCCTGTCTACACATCACGCACCGCTTTCTTTCAGC
Source organism: Synechococcus sp. CB0205 (assembly GCF_000179255.1). Classification (NCBI taxonomy): domain Bacteria; kingdom Bacillati; phylum Cyanobacteriota; class Cyanophyceae; order Synechococcales; family Synechococcaceae; genus Synechococcus; species Synechococcus sp. CB0205. Next base: position 68,822 of record NZ_ADXM01000051.1, on the reverse strand, counting down.
AGGCGGCTGTCAACGCAGAAGCCGTTAGCGACAAGTGGGTATTCAATGCCTATGCACTCATTCCAACGAGCGAGCCTGATGAGCAGCAACTCAACTCCGTCTATCAGGGCGATGCACTGACCACCGTTGGCTTTGATGCGGGTTACAACCTCACCAAAGCTCTAAGAGCTTCTGTTGGTTACTACTACCAAAACGGTGACCTCAATACAGCAGATGGCTCTGGCGTCCTTGGTCGCCTCGCGTATGCCATCAACAACGGACTGACTGTTGGCACCAACCTGTCTTATGACAGCGCCTTCAAGTCACGTTTCTCCGCTGACATCAAATGGCGTTTCAATACCAATGGTGGACCTGGGAAAGAAACACCGAAATCCAACGCTGCAGTTGAAGCCTTAACATCAACTCCAAGCAAACGGGACGTGCGGGTGCATGATGAGGGTAGCATTATATGCAAGAGCAGCTTGATGAATTTATTTTCGGATATTTATATTAATTGTTAGTATTGGGCACCCTAACCCCGTAGCCCCTACAACCGCAGGGGCCTTTTATTTCTTCGGTCACACCTATAAACTAGTAAACCAAAACGTGAGAGCAGTTATTGCGTCACCGTTATTGCGTCCAATAAAAAGGGGCCGGCTCTGAGGCGACTCCTAACCCAGGTCTGGCGACAAGCAGATAATAACGGATTCGCTAGAGTTAATGTAATCAACGATTTAGATCGTGACGACTACACACCACCCAACCTTTGCGGCGGGTAGTGCTGTTCTCGACCAACTTCGTGCAGAAGCGCATCTTGAGCAGTTACAGGCACGAACTGATGACGAGCCCGACCGCTACGAGGGAATACTGAACCCTCAGCACCACCGCACTGCAACGGATCTCTAGACAATGAACCTTTCACTAGACCAGCAAACTGACGCTGCCCAAAGCGAGGCAGAACGCATCGAAGCTGATGCCCTTCAGGTTGAAGCTCGCATCGTCAAAGCCGGTGGCATCCCACCTCGGCGGCAATACGGCAAGCCCGTTACTGCTGATTCAATTCGCACGAATATGACCTTGGTGGGTCTGCTGAATGCAAAGGATCCGGCTCTCGCCAGTTACCTCGGAGTTCAGGCAGGAACCTTCGCCCGTGAGGCTGCAGAGCGTGCTGAACGCCAAGCAGCAATCGAGCGCATGCAGGCACTCACTGAGCAAACCAGGAAAGCAAATCAAGCGGCTCGCATGCATCGTGAACGTGCGACAAGTGCAGGCATCAACCCCGGTACCGGTAGGAGGCTTGGGCAGTCAGGGTCAGCAAAAGCCACCCTGTCGCTGGCTGGTTACGGGTTGAGGCGCATGACTACAGCCGTGCTCTCGATGCGGTGCTCAACGACCGCGACAAGCAGCTAATAGGCGACCCCAGCGCCTCTGGACTGCCCCCGGCATCTTTAGAGCGGTTCTGGCAGGAAGAACTGCCGCGCCTCTGCAGCAAGCCAGCGGTCTACAACCAGGTCGAAGCCCGCATCGCGGAGCTGACAACCAAGCGGGATGACCTCAACGAAAAGCTCGCCCGGGCAGAGCGTGAGGTTGCCGCAGAGCGTTCTCAGCTCGACACCGAGCTGGCTTCCCTCAACCAGGTGCTCGGACCGTGATCCACCGCGACCTTGTCACCATTGCCGACGCTCTTGTCGAAACCCTGGAGCTAGCAGAGCGGACTGACACGGTCCCTGAAATGACAAGACAAATGGTTCCGCTCTTCGCGACGGCACTTATCCACACAAACCGCGAACTGCTCGTTTGGCTTTGGAGGCATGAGCAATGAACAACCGTGCCGATGACCGGATCGAGGTCGCCCTCGACCTGTTGAGCAAAGGCAATTCGCCATCAGCAACCGTGACGCGCGTGGCGCACGGGTGGGGGGGAGCGCCTTGCTCTCGGCGGACTGCCCAGCGAGCGGTCAAGGCTGCCTACGACCAGATGCGTCAGGACTATGAGCAAAGCGATTGTGATCGCCGTGCCCTGACCGCACAGGTGATCAACTTGCTTTTGGAAGGCTGCCAACAGTCACTGGCGACCAACAACACCGGTGCTCTGGCGGCTCTGGTCGCTCAGCTCGACAAGGTCGTAGGGCTTTCACCGAAGAGCAGTTGATGGCAGGAGGCAAATACATGCTCTAGTTGCTGTTGATACGCATGGATTCGCTTCCTTGCGGTCACTGTGACCTGGTTAGAGACTTCTCCATGACCTTTTTGATGCACTGGTCTTTCAAGACCGGCTATCACGAAATTGCAGCCAAAAAGTTCTTGGCGACAGGTGCTCCTTTCCCCGAGTGCAAGTCCTGGAAACGCTTCCACGCACCTGGTTCGTTAGAAGGTTGGCTTCTTGTTGAGGCGGACGATGCATCTGCTTGCTACGAGCATGCGGCTGAGTGGGCTGAGTGCCTGCATATGGAGGTGACTCCCGTTCTGTCTGATGAAGAAACTGGTCCGCTGATCGCCAAGGTCTACGCGTAGTTCTTTGCCGGGGCTCCGCCTACGCGGTCGCCCCTAACTCAACACTCCCCGCCTCCGAGCAGTGGGTCGGGGAGCTGTTGCACCTAGCTTTGAAGAAGGGCTGTTATTGAGCCGGGCTTAGGGCATGGCAAGAAATAACCACAGCATTGGCAACGCCGGCGAGTTTTACGTCCTCGCTCAGCTTGCTCAGCGCGGGTACATCGCCGGAAAGACCGACGACGGTCAGACGCTGATCGACGTGATCGCTACGGATCCCGAGACGTTGAAGACCGTGAACATCCAAGTCAAAAGCAGTGCACAGTTCAGCGGGTACTGGATGACAGGGAACAAAGCCCGGAAATCCTTCGACAGTCTTTGGTACGTCTTCGTGTCTCTGAAAGGTCCAACAGAGCTGCCTGACTTTTTCATCTTCCACAGCTCAGAGGTCGCAGCAGGCGTCGACGAGCGGCACCAGTTCTGGCTTGCAAAACCGATGAAGGACGGGAGCCCCAGAAAATCGTCCGACATTGTGAATCGCTTCCATCCAACGACTGAACGACTGGAAGAGGCACGCGACCGCTGGGAGCTGATGTTCGACTGAGCTGCCCTCGCCTTCCTGTCGGTTATGCAGGTGATCGACCAGTTGGTAGCGGTCTTCTGAGTCCAGCCTTCCGCGGGGACTTGGATCTGGCGTCTCACCGCTGACCTGAGCGGTGTGATGCGGGTGATCCATGTCCATATCGCTGTGCTTATTGAGAACTGGACGTGTCCAGTCCAGGTCGTCTCGCCACGTTGATGGCAACTGGCACAAGCAGGTCAGGTCGCTTTCCAGAGACCCATCTCCTTAAGGCGTCTTTTCACCCTTTCAACTCTTTCAACCCAGTAGCCGTAAAAGGTTTGAAAGAAAGTGTGTGTAGTAGAGCCTGTTTAGGGAAAGCGTTGAAAGGCTCGAAAGGGCTCATACGGAGCCCCCACCCTCAGCAGGTCGATACCTCGCCACGCTCCCCCGCTTGGGATCCCCGCTTAGTTGTTTGACCAGCAGCCCTTTTTTTGCAAGCGAATCCAGGATCTGCAGTGCCCGTTGCCGAGCGTTGCCCCCGAGGGTTTTTGTCATCCACTCAGCCAGATGCCTGGTTTCGACGGGTCGCTGTGTTGTGCGCCAGTGATCTCTCACAAGCGCCAGCGCTTCGCTGTGTTTGTCGTTCAGCCCTGCCTCTGCCACGCCCCGGCTGACCTCCGCTTGCACCTCTTCGGTTTCTCCGACCAACTCAAACTTGGCGCGTTCGACTTGTTTGATCACCAGGTCCACTGGCTTGGAGCTGCGACCTTGAGTGGTGAGCTGAACCCGATCGTCGCTCTTGCTCTCGGTAAGCCAGTGCAAGTTGACGACATTTGAAGCCATTCTTCCAAGCCCTCGTCCTGACGCAGCATTTGAAGCCCGCTCATGAGCACGTGACTTGGCTGAGTGGTGGATCAGAACGGGTGTGATGTCGAAACCTTGGATGGCTTCCATCAGCCAGACAATCGGCTCCGCCGCCGCGTCGTGGTTTTCATCCAGTCCCAGCGAAACGATCAATGACAGAAAAGAATCGAGTACCAGCACGGCACCTCTGTGCTCTTCGCAGACCTTGGCGATGCGTTCGATGCCGCCTTCATCAAGACGAAGCGAGTCGCTTGCCGTCCATAGCTTCGCGACTTGAGGTGCCAGCCTCAAACCACCGTCGTCACTTGGGACCATTAGCCCTGTAGGGCGCATGATTTCTGCCCAGTCTTCAATCGACTGGTCAGTGCCGACGATGATGACTTTGTTCAGTGGTGGGTATAGCCCGAATCGCTCCAGAAACTCCCCTCTGCCCTTGATGAGCTGTCCGAGGAGATCGCACAACAGAGCTGACTTTCCCACTTTTTGAAGGGCGACCCACAGGTTGAGGCGACCTTTGACTAAGAGCTTCTCGGCTATCCATTTGTCTGGGGCGATTTGAATGACATCGCCTTGCCCGACGCCATCAGCACCGCCACGGAGGTTCGCTCTTGCGGTGGCGAGGATCGCAGTGATTTCCCCTTCGCGGAGCATCAGGTTTGCTGCAAATGCTGCCGCCCTGACCCGCCCGTTTCGATCAACCCAAGGCACCTTGTCTTGGATCAACCCCTCTGCCAAATCGATTAGCTCGTCATAGGCACTAGCCATTGATCCATCTCCATGCGCGCAGTGATGGCTGTGCACCCATTCGCTCGACATGTGGTCTGAACGTCAGGCAGTCACCGCCTTCAATCAGGGTTCGTTTCACAAGCGCGTAGCCGTTGACTACTGAGTGCCCAACCCTGAGAGAGCCATGGCGCATCTCGGCGTTGAAGGTCACACCAGGCATGCACCAGATCAGATCTCCATCGGTTGAGCACCACAGCGCTGATCCACTCCGGCTGTGGCGCCCGCATATCGGGCAAGGATCCAGCCGTCTTGTCGTGCTTGCCTGCCTCCGCTCAGAAGGACGCCGTTCACCGGCAGCGGCTGCCATAGTCAGAACCCAGTTCCAGAGCGCATCTGGAGCCACTGCTAGTGCCTCTGGTCCCTTGCCCTCACGCCAGTAATAGTCGTCCCCGTCTGGGTGTCGTCCCAGCACGATTACCTGCCTGCTTGAACTGGCGAACACCTCAAGGGCTTCTCCTTTTTTGAGCACTTTGCCGTTGTCGTCTTTAAGCGCTGCCTGAGTGACGTGCTTCCAGGAAAAGGGTCCGTAAGGCAACTGCGCCCTTTGCTCTGGGGTTGTTCGCCATAGCTGCTTGAGCCGCCATTCGTTGCCCGTACGAGAGATCGTCCAGGTCAGTGCGAACGGATCAATGCCGCACGCAAGGGCATACCCATGTGTTGAGTGACCGTCAAAGTCGAGTGCAAACAACGCCTCTGACGTGCGCAGTCCGATGGCGGTGACCCGAGGGTGGTAGTGAAGGCATCCAATCGGGGACAAGCCAAGCCAGATGTCTGGTTTTTGCCAGTTCATCGGTATCGGGGCTTTGCCACGACAGGGGATCAGGGCGTGATCCAAGCAGATCTCGTCCATGCGGTTGAGGTCGTTCCTCACTGGTCCCCCTCCGCGTACCTGTTTTGTCCGCAGACAAAATCCGCTGTGCTTGTCTCAACTCGAACGAGACCACTACGGTTTCGAGGATTTGATGAGACGGCTCGGAGCCTTTTGCTGTCGCATAGAGGCGTCTCTGTCCAAGTCTGGTTTGCGTCCATGTCCAAGACGTTCCTGAGACGTGAACGCAAAATTGCGTCGGCTCGGACCTCGGCTTCGCTGCTGCTGAAACCTGCCAGTACAAGCTGCAATTCGGCACTTGCACGGGACCGCTGTAGGTCCTTTGGGTTTACTCTGGGTTTATGCGAATCCCCCAAAGCGTCCCATCGGGCGCTTTTTTTCATGGTCGCAAAACGACTCCCTGGAAGTAGCTAACTACCTCCAAAACGTATCGGTAGAAAAACCTGTACTTGCACCATTTCTGCTTTGGGGGGTGCTTAAACCATTTTTGGGGGTGCTTAAAGACGATGTATAGCGATCAGTAGCGCTTACGTTGTCCCTAGTTGCCCAGCCATCATGAATCTTGAGACCAGAATCGAGCGACTGGAGCGTCTAGTCTTTTCCCAAGAACAACACTCTGGTTGGGTAAAGCCAGGTATTTGTGCTGGGATTATTGGTATTTCGCCCAGGCGCCTGATCGCTTTGTATGACGCGGGACAGCTCCCTCAGTCATGCGCCAAGCAGATCAACTGCAGTATCAAGCGGAGGCGCCTTCTTTTTGACGTAGATCTGGTCAAGAAGTCAATCGGGACAAGGGTTCTCGCTTGAGCTGCTTCTGGCTTTCAGTCGCTCTAGATCCTCCCACCTGATGATCAGGTCCTTGTTCTGGTAGACGCGGCTGGACCTGACAAAGTCGTCTACAACGGTGACGCCGGAGCCTGCCTGATTAAGCACACTGTGAATTCGCTCTGATGCAAGCTTCTTTAGAGCCTTGAACTCGGGCGACATTGTTTGATGCTCTTGTCCCTTTTTGTTGATTCTTACTTTGCTCGCAAGTTTCTCTAATGGAGTCTTCCCCCAGTCTTTGGGGACTTCCATTCCGATTTCTCTGCAGTAATCCCCTATCACCTCCGCACCGGCTGCATACATCACGGCAATGCCTTCCGCCATGTACCCGATCTCTACCCCTTCCGGATGGTGACGGAGATCGTTCATCAGAATTTCGTGGATAAGGCGACCCGTGCCTTGAAGTCCTTTGCTCATGATGCCAATGCCTCACGCAGTGACTCTTTTTTGATCCAACGGGCGTAGTGGCTCTTGAAGACGGCTTCTGAGTTGCCCATACTCAAGGCAGCCTTGGCAGTCGGAAAACCCTCCCGAATCGATCTGTGTGCCCATGCATGCCTGAAGACGTAGGCGTCCCAGCTAATGCCGAGCAGATTCAGTTGCCTGTTCAGTTCGTTCTGGACTGCTCTTGGTGGGTTCTCCGATCGTTGACCAATGGTCTTAGGAACATGGCTCCCTCCCATGTCCCATTTCTGAAGAAGGTGCCGTTCACTTGGTACGGGCACGCAATCTCTAGCGCCTGTTTTCCCCTGGCTCACACCCAGGAACAATTCGCCATCGCAGGTGGCTTCGTGCAGTTCATGGGGACGTACCCCGTACAGATAAAGAGCACGGAAGCTCCAACGAAATCTGTCGGGGACCATGTCGATCACCTTCAGAAGTTCCTCGTCGCTGGGAATGTCTCTGGGATCTAGCTCCCGCACTCCATAGCCCTTGCCAAGGTTTGAGAGCTTTCGACAGCTTTCTGCTGATTCGCCCTGAAACTCCGCCAATAGCCGACAGGCACGCGCCTGCCTGCGTCGCACTCTGGATTTCGGCTCTGTCTCCTCAATGCTTTCGACGAGAGCGTTGAACGAATAGGGCTTCTTCTGATCAAGCCTGTTGAAAGCGGTTTTGAAGTCCGCCCTCCAGTAACGATCAATGTTCCAGGGCTTTTGCGGATCACCCTTCCCCTGAGCCTTGCGCCAGTGCTTTTCAAACCGTTCGATGACGGAGGACAGACTCTCCCGTTCATCAGACCGCTGCCTGGGCTTGAGGTCAGTCCAGGCACCCCAGTCGAACTGCTGACCGCTCAACTTCCACGCAGTGATGTCTGCATGAAGCTGAATTGCAAGTCTCTCAGCTTCGATCAATCCTGTCGCAGATGCCTCGCAGGGGATCTGGACCCGTTGCTGTGTGTTGCCCCGAGGTGGCTCTCCAGGTTTTGGCGGAAGCGTCGCTCGGAGAAACAACGTCCGGTGGGTCAACGAAGGCAGGTTTATTCGTACCTTCCGCTTCCCATCGGCAAGGCGTTCATTCGCCTCATCGAGCAGCTTCTTGAACGCGCGCTGGTTCTTGGTCCCTGCCTGTGCCAAGCCTGTGCCTACTTCTGTGCCTAGTTTGGACCATAGGGAGCGTTATGGGAAGTTATCCAGCAATAACTGTTGCAGCGCAGTCCAAGTCGTGAAGCGTGTTCTCGGAAACTAAACCCTCTACAGCAGGACACCGAGACCTATCGCAGATACAGAAAGGTCCTGCTTGCGCAGTATCCCAACAAGGAAGGAATGGGCTGGCCGACCTACCTCGTGGTGGAAGACCCCGACGGTGAGTTCATGATCCACGGTGAACTCAAAGGCGGGATGCCCAAGGGGGACTTCCGCACCAAACTCGCTGCACTCCTGCCCAATCTTTGAACTTTCTTCCAGGGGATCGCTTGATCCCTACCCGCGGAAACGTTCTATTGGCTTAGACAAGCGGGGCTTGAAGGTGGAGTCGCAGCCGTCACCAGCCTGGATCCATCGGGGCTGCCGGATTGCTCTGATGGATCAAGCCGGTCACACCCGTTGCTACGCGATTCAGCACCGAAGCGGTCTGTCCCTCGGGACCTGCACCTCCCTGGATCACGCCCGTGAACGGATTGACCAAGAATTACCGCTGCTGAGGCAGCGCCTGATCGCAGCCGCCTAGTCCTTCAGGCGATGCGAAGCTGGTGATCGCGCTATGCAGTGGTGTGCCTCAGTCCGTTCTGCTCTGCGGCTACTACGGCGAACACAACCTTGGCGATGACGCCTTGTTGCAGGCTGTCCTTGGGGAGCTGCCTGAAGCTTGGACGCCTGTCGTCACCGCGTTTGACCAGGACCAGGTGCGGCAGTTGCACGGCGTTGAGACGGTGCAGCGCCGTGACCTCAAGGCCGTTCTTTCCTGTTTGAGAGCCTGCGATGCCCTGGTCTTGGGCGGTGGAAGCCTGCTGCAGGACAGCACCAGTTTTAAAAGCCTGATCTACTACGCCAGCTTGATGACCGCCGCTCGATTCCAGGGCAAGGCGGTGGTGCTCTGGGCCCAGGGACTCGGTCCACTTCAACGCAAGCGAACGCGGGCCCTGGTGCGTCTGCTGCTCCAGATGACGACTGCCGTGAGTTGGCGTGATCCTGAATCGGCGACCTTGGCTCGCCGTCTGGGGTGCGACGGCGAGCACGCTGCGGATGCGGTTTGGATGTTGCCGCAGCAGCAGTGGCTCGGCCGTGGTGGACCAATCGTGGTCTGCTGGCGGCCAACGCCCTTGCTCCAGGGCAGTGATTGGAGTCCTTATCTCCAGGCCCTGGACCGGTTATCCGCAGAGGCAGACCGTGAGGTGTTGTGGCTTCCTTTCCATCGCAACCAGGACGCTGATCTGTTGGAGCAATTCCGCCGGGAGGGGTTGATGCCCGAGCGCTTATCGGGGCGCAGTCGCCAACTCAGCGCGAGCCATCCCAGGGAGGCGATGGCCGTGTTTCGCTCCTCTGGTCTGGTTCTGGCGATGCGCCTGCATGCCTTGATTCTGGCGGCCCTCTCCGGGGCTCCGGTCAGCGCCCTGAGTTACGACCCCAAGGTCCAGGCCTGCGCTGATCAACTCCAGTCTGAGGCCTTGGACTTGCGCCAGCGCGGCCGGACTGCTGAGGAGTGCTTGACGCTCTGGCGCAGCAGCTTGGATTGTCCTCCGGCGAGCAGGGTGATCGCATCGATCCGCTCGACGGTGGAGCTGCATCGACGCATCCTGCGTGCCGCCCTATGTCGCTGATCCTGGATCTGGCGGCTACAAGCTGTCTCTGCTTGCTTGTACTCCTGCTGGTTTTGGAGCTGCAACTGGGCCGTGCCCCAAGGCTGACCAAGACGGATTCGCAGCAGTGCCCCGAAGACTGCGGGTGGCTGCGGATTCTCGTGCCCGCCTACAACGAGCACGACAACATCGAGGGATGCCTTGGGGCGATCGTTGCGGCCTGCCCGCCGGACTGGCCGATCGAACTCGTCGTGATTGATGACGCCTCGAGCGATGACACGCAGGCCTTAGCTGAGGTCTGCCGCACGAGCTGCAGCCGTTCTGATCTCCACTGGCGGATTGTGCAGGCCGGAGCGCGCCCCAGTGGTGAGCGCTGGTCCGGCAAGAATTGGCCAGCAACCATCGGTTCGGAGCTGCCCTGGCCCGATGGAACGGCATCGCGGCAATGGTTGCTGTTTCTCGATGCCGATGTGCGCCTGCAGCCCGGGGTGATTGAGGCTGCCCTTCAAGAGGCCTGCAGTCAAAGCAGCGATCTGTTGACCCTGGCTCCCCGGCTGCAGTGCAGTTGTCTTGCGGAATGGTTGGTGCAGCCGATTGTGGCGACCCTGTTGGGCTTGGGTTTTCCGATTCGGCGCAGCAACGACCCCAACGATCCAACGGCGTTTGCTGCTGGTCCCTTCATGCTCTTTCGCCATTCCAGCTATCGGGCGATTGGAGGCCATCGCGCTTTTGCCGCTGAGGTGGTCGAAGATCTGGCCCTGGCCCGAGCGGTCAAGCAGGCCGGCCTGAGTCTGCGCTATCTGCTTGGCGTTGATCTTGTCGACCTGCAGATGTATCGCTCCTTGGCAGCGCTGTGGGAAGGCTGGACCAAAAACTGGTTTCTGGGGGTTGATCGCAACTGGTTCAAAGCCGTTGGCAGTGTCGCTGTGGTGTTGCTGCTGTTTGCCGCTCCCTGGTTCAGCGCCGTTGCTCTGTTGCTGCAGGGATGGCTTGGCGGTCCGATTGAGCAAATGGCGATTTGGGCTGTGGGCTGCTCCATCGCCCTGGTCTTGGCGATCCGTCTGTGGAGTGCCTGGCGCTTTGGCACACCGATCAAATTCTGGTGGTTGAGTTGGCTTGGGGCGTTGCTGATTGCGGCCATCGTGCCCGCCAGTATTTGGAAGACGACCACCGGACGTGGTTGGACCTGGCGTGGGCGCCAGCTCGAGGGCTGACGCTTAGGCGCTAATCCTGAATTGCGTAGTGCTGTACACGCCCTGGAGACCAGGGAGTGCGGTTCATTGGGCTATCCCACGGACGCAGCATGTCGTCAGGAACAGCGACCCAAGCTCAGATGTTTGAGCTGATCCCTTACGAGAAGTTCCGCGATACCCCTGCGGTTCGTTTCTTCGATATCACCGTCGACAACTCCAACGCGCGGGATCTGGTCATCCATAGCGGACCGGCCGTTAGTCCACCGGATGAGCCCAACACGGGCGCCTGGCAGTTTTATCTCCACCCCCATCAAGAGGACAATCTGCTCGCTCTGACCGGGGGTCGCCTGTTCTATTTGGTGAACTTCGGCTGGAATTATCCGTATCACATTGTTCGTCTTGAAACCGGTGGTGACATTCTCCGGATTCCGCCCGGAACCTTCCACCGTTCGATCTCGGATGAGGAGGGATCGGTCGTGCTGAATCAGGCAATCCGTGATCCTGGAACCAGCGTTGCCCGCGAGTTTCGCGTCTACAACAGTCGACTCATTCCTCGTCTGTTTGCGACCACCTTTCGCTCAGCGCCGTTGCCCAAGTTGCATGGCGTCAGCTGGTAGGCGTTCAACGGGACTGGGCCGAGCAGAGGATTTCGGCCTGGATCTCCCAATTCAGCGTGCTTTGAACCCCCGTCGGCCCTGAAAACGTGCCGCTGACCGCCGCCGTGAGATCTGATTTCGAAGAGGTCACCACGGGGATGTAGCGATCATCCACCGCCCCCTTGCCACTGGCATCGAACCCTCGCCAGCCTGCTCCCTGCAGGTAGACCTCCGTCCAGGCGTGGAGGTCGTAGCGCTCAGGTTTGGGCTCCACAAGGTGATAGCCACTGACAAACCGGGCTGGAAGTCCAACGCTGCGGCAGCACTCGATCATCAGCATGGCGAGATCACGGCAGGAGCCGATCCGCTCCTTCAGTGTCCGGCCCGCAGGCCAAGCGGGGCCTTGATGGCGCTCGGTGTATTTGACGCGGTCCTGAATGATCTCGATCAGCTGCTGCAAAAAGCTCAGGCAGCTGCCATCACTGCCTGTGAGGGCTTCTTGGGCCAGATCGACAGCGGCGGCATCATGTTGACCGTTGGGCAACCAGCCTTGGAGGTTGCTCATGAGATCGGGGTTCAGCCTGCCGATGGCGAGCGGCAGGTTCAACATCGTTTCGTTCAGGCAGGCTTCGATCAGGGGTGGTGTGAACGTCTCAACCTCGCTCGTGGCCACCACCTGAAAACGATCAGTTTCCTGGAGAAACCGTGCCCGGGTGATGGTGTCGCCACCTGCTGCCATCAGCTCATAGAGCTGGCTCGGCTCAGGCTCAATGCTCAGTTTGAAATCGATCAGACGCTGAAACCCATGGGGCCTGGGCCGCAGGCAAAAACGATGGGGTCCCAGCAGCACGGGCTGGCTGTAGCGGTAGTCGAAGCGATGAATTAAGCGGGCGCGCATGCCAGGTCTTGACCGGAAGCGGTGGTGGACAGGGAGGCGGAGCTCACGGGGATCACTGTTGTGTCTACGGGGCTCAGTCCGCCCGGAAGCACGAAGTAGCGAGCGTGAATCAGATTGTGCAGCTGGTTGAGGTCCTGCTGAAGACCATCAATCGCCTCATGGAGGCCACCTGCGATCAGCGTTTCAATTTTGCTGAAACTCCAGCGGGCCTGCGTCAGACCCACCATGCACTCGAGGTCGTCGGGCGTCCCGGCGGCGGCATCGCGCCCGATCACCTGAAGCGTCTCATGGATCCGCTCGAGGCAGTAGCGCACCGACCTCGGGAAGAGGGGATTGAGCAGCAGGAAGGACGCCACCGCTTCCGGTGAAATCACCCCAACGTTGGATTGCCTGAACATCTGATAAGCGCCAGCACTCCGCAGTAGAGACATCCACTGCAACTCGTCGAGTACCCCGCCGACGTCATCAGGGCTCGGGAGCAAAAGGAAGTACTTCACATCAAGGATGCGAGTGGTCTTATCCGCCCGCTCAATCAGCCGACCGAGTCGGCTGAACTGCCAGGACAGATCCCGACTGAGGGTGGCATCGGTAATTCCGTAAAACAATTGGCAGCCACGCCGGATCTCCCTGAGCTGCTCTGGGGTCGGCTCCTCCCAAAACCCGTCGTTCTCGACCAGGGTCCAGTAGAGACCATTGAGCTGCTCCCACATCTCACTGGTGATGACGTCCCGGATCTGCCTGGCGTTTTCCCTGGCCAGCGCGATGCAGTTGACGATGCTGTTGGGGTTGGCCTCAGCGCGGATGAGAAATTCAAGAACCTGCTGCTCACCTCCACCGGGGTAGAGCGCATCAAACAGAGAGCGATGACCACTGGCATCGATCAGGGGTTGCCAGGGCTCTGCGCTACCAGGGGGGCAGTCCAGCGCCATGGCAGCACTGACCTCGACAAAGCGTGAGATGTTCTCAGCCCGCTCCACATAGCGGTTGATCCAATAGAGGGAATCCGCGACGCGGCTCAGCATGGGGCGTCCTCCACGATCCAGGTGTCCTTGCAGCCGCCGCCCTGGGAGGAATTCACCACCAGTGATCCCCGCTTGAGGGCCACGCGGGTTAACCCGCCTGGTGTGACCCAGGTGGTTTTGCCCCGCAGGATGTAGGGCCGCAGATCCACATGGCAGGGGTAGAGCTCGCCGTCACTGAGGGAGGGGACGGTGGAGAGCTCCAGGGTGGGTTGGGCAATGAAGTTGCGCGGATTGGCCTCGATCTTCGTGGCGAAGTCTTGGATCTCCTCGTCACTGGCATGGGGTCCGATCAACATCCCATAGCCTCCAGCTTCCGAGACGGCTTTCACCACCAGCTCCCGTAGATGGCTTAGTACATAGGAACGATCTTCAGCTTTAGAGCAGAGGTAGGTGGGGACGTTTGGGATGATGGCTTCCTCGCCTAGGTAGTAGCGCACCATCTCCGGCACATAGGCGTAGATCAGCTTGTCGTCGGCAATTCCAGTTCCAGGAGCGTTGGCAATCGCCACCCGTCCCTGGGCATAGACCTCCATCAGTCCGCGGACCCCCAGCATTGAATCGCTGCGGAAGACGGCGGGATCGAGGAAGTCATCATCAATGCGCCGGTAGATCACATCGACGGTCTCCAATCCACGGGTCGTGCGCATCCAAACCCGTCCGTCTTCACAGGCCAAGTCCCTGCCCTCGACGAGGGGAATGCCCATCTGTTGAGCCAGATAGCTGTGTTCGAAATAGGCGCTGTTGAACACCCCGGGGGTCAGGAGGACGACCCGGGGGGAGTCGGTCCAGGGCGCCAGCTCCCTCAGGGTCTGCAGCAGCTGGGAGGGGTAGCGATCAATCGGCTGGACGACCCGGCCACTAAACAGGCTCGGGAACATCCGTTTCATCACCCTCCTGTTCTCCAGGAAATAGGCGACACCAGAAGGACATCTCAGGTTGTCCTCCAGGACGCGCCAGGTTCCTTCTCCATCACGGATCAGATCAAGCCCGGAGATTTGACACCATTTGCCCAAGGGGGGCTTGAACCCTTGAAGCTCGCGCCTCCAACCCAGGGAACTTTCCACGTGCTCCCGCGGAATAACCCCATCTCGGATGATGCGTTGCTCGCCGTAGATGTCACCCAGAAATTGATCAATCGCCTCTAGGCGCTGGGACAGTCCTCGCTCTAGACGCTCCCACTCCTTCGATCGAATCAAGCGTGGCAGCGGGTCGAATGGAAGGATCCGTTCCCCCACGCGTCCGCCCGAATCATTCAGCCTGAAGGTGGCCCCGAGTCGCTTCAGTAGGACTCCAGCGGCGGCGTGATTGCGGTTGAGTTTCTCGATCCCGAGTGCACCCAGGGAGTTCACCAGGGGCTTGAGGCCGGAGCGAGGGCCTTCGGTGGAACTGAAGTATTCGTCATATCCCTTCTTAGGCCTGTACTCGGTAAACATTGCTCGAGTGGAATTGGGGCAAGCATGCAGAGCAGTCAGACCCCTTCAGGTTCCATTAGCTACCAAAGTCCACCCCGGTTCGTGGCCACCCGCATCACCTGTAGTGGTCGCTACAGATGATGAGTTGATGCACCTATGGCAAGGGTTCGATCGCCGAGCCAGCCTCTGCTCGTTGCCCCTGCAGACCCATGGCCCAGGTCCCTGTGCTGGTCGATCCCCAAGGGGGAGTGATCTATCAGCTGCGCTCCAGCGAAGGCGAGCTTTATCAAGTTCGATTTGAGGATAACTGCCTGTTCTGCGACAGCCTCCCTGCAGGCCAAGCCCACCTGAGGCTGCTGGAGCAGCGCGCAGCCTTAGGCCTGTAGCTCATCCAGCCGCTTCAGGATCTCCTGGCTGTGGCCTAGGGGCCGTACCCCTAACCAGCGCTCTTTGAGAACCCCTTCTGGGTCAATCAAAAAGGTGTGACGTTGGGAGAAGGGCGGGATCCAGCTGCCGTAGCGCTTGCTGGTTTCTCCTCCGGGATCAGAGAGCAGCGGGTAGGTCAACGCCTCGCTTCCGCAGAACTCTTTGTGGGAGTCCGTGTCGTCTGCACTGATTCCGACCACTTCCGCATTGCGGGCATGGAACAGCTGCAGATCCCGTTGAAAGCCCTTGGCTTCCAAGGTGCACCCCTCCGTGAAATCTCGGGGATAGAAGTAGAGCACCACCCAACGCCCTTTGAAATCGCTCAGGCTGCGTACGGCTTCGACGGCCCCCCCTCACCTGGAACCACGCCGGAGAGCCCAAAGCCAGGGGCCGGTTGATCGAGATCGGGCAGGGTCCCTCCCATCGAAAAGGCCTGCCGGGGGAGTCCCAGCAGGCCTAAGGCCGCAGCACCAAATGAAACAAGCAGGTTGCGGCGGTTCAACTTGATCCTGGGAGAACTCTCAGGATTGAAGCTCAGATCTTGGCCAGGTTGATGCCCAGCTGCTTGGCGTAGGCGCCCAGGCCCTTCTTTTGAATGGTCTTCAGGGCACGGGTGGAGACCCGCAGTTTCACGTAACGGTTGCCTTCAGCCCACCACAGACGGCGCTCTTGCAGGTTCACCTGCTGGAGCTTCTTCGTGCGGATGTGCGAGTGGGAGACGGCCATGCCGTTGTTGGCGCGCTTGCCGGTGAGTTGGCAGACCCGGGACATGACCGATCTTCTAAAAACACAACTTTGGGCAAATTGCCCAAGCGCCCACCATAGCAAGTCGGGTCACACCCCAGAACCCAAGGCCTCAGTGCAGTTGTGCAGGTGCAAGGTTTGCGTCGGGAAGGCGAACTCAATGCCCTCGTGGGCGAAGCGTTGGACGATCGCCAGGTTGATCCGTTGCTGGGCTTCCATCGCCTGGACGTAGTCGTTCGAAGGAACGAAATAGACCAACTCAAAATCAAGGCTGCTGCTGTTGAAGGCCACGAAATGGGCGCGGTCAAAGCGGGCATCGCCCCCCTGCTCCACGATCGCTTTCAACAGGCCAGGGATCCGTTCCAGTACGGCGTGGCTGGTGTCGTAGGTCACCCCCAGCCGATAGATCAGCCGCCGCTCTTGCATCTCCCCATAGTTCGCCACCACCGAGCTGGTCAGGGCGCTGTTGCTCATGACGATCGCTTCGCCGTTGATGCTGCGCAGACGGGTCGAACGCACCCCCACCCGCTCCACCGTTCCCCAGACCTCTCCGACTTGGATGAATTGACCGGGTTGGAAGGGCTTGTCGAGAAGGATGGTGATGTACTCGAAGAATTCAGAGACCGGCTGCTTTAAGGCCAAGCCTGCCCCGATGCCACCGGCGCTCAGCAGAGCCCAGATCGCAGCCATCTGGACACCGATGTTCTGCAGATAGAGGACCGCGCCGACGCACCAGACCAACGCCCGCAACATCGGCGCGAGGGCGCGGAGCATGTTGCCGACCGCTGGATCTCCGCTGTGGGCCGCGGAGCGTTGCAGCAACCGCAGGCTGATGCGGTTGACCAGCCGCACCAGGAACACCACCAGGATGAGTTTCGAGATGGTGAAGACCACCCGATCCGCCTCGGGAGAGGTCGGCAGCAGCCACCAGGCCCAACTGGCGCTGATGACCCAACCAAGGATTGGGATCGTGTCCGTGATGACCTGAACGATGAAGTCATCGGTTTCGCTTCGCGTTCGCCGTGTCAGACGACCGAAGAAGATCCCAAAGATCCTTGCTGCCAGAAGGGACAGCAACCCACCGCCGAGTAGGGCCGCCACTGCAGGCGCAGTACTCCAGAGCGAGGTCATCGGCAGACGCGACTTTTGAGCTGTTTCCACTGTCT
This sequence comes from Synechococcus sp. CB0205, assembly GCF_000179255.1. Taxonomy (NCBI): domain Bacteria; kingdom Bacillati; phylum Cyanobacteriota; class Cyanophyceae; order Synechococcales; family Synechococcaceae; genus Synechococcus; species Synechococcus sp. CB0205. The sequence continues at coordinate 51,796 of NZ_ADXM01000051.1, read as the reverse complement.
CGTGCTGCGTCAAGCCCCTGACAGATCCGCTTGAAGCCCGTAAGAGTGGGGAAACCCTTTTGCCTGTGTCTGAGTCCTATCTGTTAGCTCTCGACCAGGGCACCAGCAGTTCTCGCGCCGTTCTGGTGTCCTCCAACGGCGAGTCGGTGGCCTCGGCCCAGGTGCCGCTTGCCATCCACTACCCGGATGATGGTTGGGTCGAGCAGGACGCCTCCGCGATCTGGCAGAGCCAGCTGGAGGCGATGGCCTTACTGGAGCAGCGCCTCAGTCCAGGGCAACGGGCAGCAGTCAGGGCCTGCGGCATCACCAATCAGCGCGAAACCACCACCCTCTGGCGACGCAGCACCGGCCAACCCTTCGGCCCGTCCCTGGTCTGGCAGGACCGTCGGACCGCATCGATCTGCGGGGATTGGAAGCGCCAGGCGGCGGCGGATCAGTGGCAGCGCCAGACGGGACTTGTTCTGGATCCTTATTTCAGCGCCAGCAAGATCGCTTGGATGCTGCAGGCCTATCCCGAGGCCCGGCAGGCCCTGGCTGGCGATGACCTCTGTTTTGGCACTGTCGATAGCTGGTTGCTCTGGCAGCTGACCCGCGGAGCGCATCACGCCACAGACATCAGCAATGCCAGTCGCACGCTGCTGCTGGACCTGGAGCAGCTCTGTTGGCTGCCGGAGGCGGTTGAACGCGTTGGTCTGAGCCTGAAGGCGTTGCCCGACTTACGACCCACCCGCAGCTCGTTTGGGGTGATCGCTGAGGGCCTTCCCTTTGCCGGTGTGCCGATCATGGCGATGCTCGGTGATCAACAGGCCGCCAGCTATGGCCAGTTCTGCAGGCAACCCGGCCAGGCCAAGTGCACCTACGGAACCGGTGCCTTTCTGGTCGTAAATTGTGGGCAACAACCCCAGCGCGCCGCTGGTGGCCTGCTGAGCACCGTGGGTTGGAGCAACGCCGACGGCAGCACGACCTACTGCATTGAAGGCAGCTTGTTCAATGCAGGAACGGTCATCCAGTGGCTGCGCGATGGCCTCGGGATCATTAGTGAGTCCGCCGAGGTCGACGGGTTGGCCTCCAAGGTGGCCAGTGCGGGCGAGCTGATGCTCGTGCCGGCCTTCACCGGCTGGGGCTCTCCCCATTGGGACCCCAATGCCAGAGGGTTGTTGATCGGCATGACCCGTGACACCGGTGCACCGCAGATCGCCCGGGCTGCCCTCGAGGGGATTGCCTTAGCCGTCACCGGACTGCTGCGCGGTGCGGCCGAGGCCCTTGGCGCTCCCCTGCGCACCATCGCCGTTGATGGCGGGGCGGCGGCCTCCGCTGTCTTGCTTCAGGCCCAGGCCGACAGCGCCGGCGTTGAGGTGGTGCGTCCGGCCAATTTGGAGTCCACCGCCTTGGGGGTGGCCCTGATGGCCGGTGAGGCCGTTGGAGTGGTCGACGATCTCGAGGCCATTGCCAGCTCGGTGAGGGCTTCCTCGACCCAGGTGAGCCCTCAGCAAACGGAGGCGCAACGGGAGCGCTGGTTACGCCGCTGGGACCAGGCGGTTGAACGTTGTTTGGAGTGGCATGGCGATGCAACCGTTTGATCTGTTGATCATTGGTGGGGGGAGCAGTGGAGCCTCCCTGGCCTACGAGGCCGTTCGCCGCGGATTGCGAGTGGCGTTACTGGAGGCGGGTGATCCAGGCCAGGGCACCAGTTCCCGGAGCACGAAGTTGCTCCATGGCGGCGTTCGCTACCTGGAGCTGGCCTTCAAGCAGCTCGATGCCGCCCAACTGAAATTGGTGCGGGAGGCCCTGGCGGAGCGCCAGTACTGGATTGATCAGGCTCCTTTTTTGGCCCAACCTCTGCGTATTGCCCTACCGACCCAGGGGCCCATTGAGCAGGCCTATTACCGGATGGGGCTGGGGATGTATGACCTGCTCGCGGGAGCGGCCGGCCTCGAACCCAGTCGTGGCATCAACCGCCAGCAACTGCAACGCTCCCTGCCAGGCCTGGACCCAAAACGCCATGGCGCCGTTCTCTACAGCGATGGTCAATTTGATGATGCGCGCCTGAATCTGTTGCTCTTGCTCACGGCTGAGGCGGCCGGAGCCGTGGTTCAGCGGGACTGCACGGTCGTTGGTTTCGAGCAGGAGCAGGGCCAGCTCACGGGTGTCACAGCGCGTCAGGCCGATGGTGCGCTGAACCACTGGTCAGCCCGCTGTGTGGTCAATGCCACAGGCATCCAGGCCGACAGTTTGAGGCTGCTGGCCGACCCGCAGTGCAGTCCACGCCTTCTGGTCAGCCGGGGGGTGCATCTTGTGCTCAGCGAGCCGTTGTGTCCAGAGGGCGTCGGCCTGCTGATCCCTAAAACCAGCGATGGCCGCGTGATGTTCGTGCTCCCCTTCCAAGGCAGAACACTGGTTGGGACCACCGATTCACCTTGTCCAGTCGATGAAGCCACCTCCGTCTCCGATGCGGAGGAGGCGTTCCTGTTGGATCACCTACGCCAGTGGTTCCCAGGGCAACCCAGCTTCTCGGTGTCCAGCCGCTGGGCCGGCGGTCGCCCTCTGATTCAGCCGGACTCTGAGCGCGGCAGCAGCAAGGTGGTTCGCGAGCACGAAGTCGAACAGCTCGATTGTGGGCTGATCAGCTTGCTTGGGGGCAAGTGGACCACCTGCCGGGTGTTGGCGGTCGATGCCCTCAAGGCCATCGCCCAACAGTTGAATCGAACCCTCCCGGCCCCTGAGCCCCTGCCCCTGCTTGGAGCCGCTCAGTCCCCCGAGCAAACCGACGCTCAGCTCGCCCAGCTCGCTCAGCACTTAAAGGGCATACTGCCGGACGGCGAACTCCAGGCCCGGCAAATTGACCACCTCATCTCCAGTTATGGCCTTCGAGCAGAGGCGGTCCTGAACGAGGCCATGGAGCCGTCTGAGCGGAAACCGCTCAGCAGCGTGGTTCCCGTTTGCCTGGCGGAGTGGCGCTACAACATCCGCTTGGAGTGGGCCCGCTCGGCAGATGATCTGTTGCAGCGGCGCAGTCGCATTGGCTTTTTGGATCAGGCGGAAGCGGAGCGGCTGACTCCAGCGGCCGAGTCGCTGTTGCTCGCCAGTTCCATGTCGCCGATCAGCCACCAGCCAAAGCCATAGGCCTGGAGGTAGATAAACCATTCGGAGCTGGCCTCTGGGAATTCACAGCCCCAGAGCAGCTCCCGAATCCGCTCTCCTTCCCATCGGCTCAGATCGATTTCGGTGGATGCGCCTGTACCACTGAGATTGACCGCAACGAGCACGGTCATGGCTTCGCAGCGGCGAATGAAGCTGACGACGCTCGGGTGATGGCTCGGCAGGGGTTCAAAGTCGCCGTGTTTCAGGGCAGGCAGCAGTTTTCGGCTGACCAGCATGTGCCGATGCCAGTTCAAAAGTGACCCCTTTAGAGACTTTTGAACTTCAACATTGATCACGCGGTAGTCGTATCCAGGTGCGGTGATGGGCGGCAGCACCAGCAGGGGATCTGGAGCACTGGAAAAACCGCCATTGCGATCCGGGCTCCAGGCCATGGGCGTTCGGTTGGGGTCACGGTCCCTCAGTCCCGGCCAATCCCCCATCCCGAGTTCATCGCCGTAATAGACGCAGGGCATGCCCGGCAAGCTGTAAAGCAGGGCATGAAGGGCCATGTTGGGTCTGGGATCTCCGTTTAAGAGCGGTGCCAGTCGTCGATTGATTCCCCAGTTCAGCCAATGGCCATGGGCAGCAGGCAGACCATGACGCACCCAGTGAATGACCTCGTCGGGCACCAGGTGGCCATCGCCCAGCCAGAGCTCATCGTGATTTCGCAGCGGTAGAGCCCAACTGCGGCCGCAGTCCAGGCTGCTGATCTCCTGAAGGAAGCGATTCAGGGCCTTGGTCTCCCCATGGGCGACCGAGGCGAAGAGATGGGCCGTCAAAGCAAAGTTGAAGGCCGCGTGCAGCTCTCCATCCTCCAGGTAGGGCATGGCTTCTTGGACCGGCTGAATCGCTTCTGCCAGGAGCAGAACGTCTCGACCGGGGTTGGCCTCGCAAAAGGCATCGACGCGCTGACGCAGGGTCTTCAAGAAGGCATGGGTTTCCGGTAGTCCTTCACATCGGGTCCCCTCGCGCTCAAACAAAAACGGAATGGCGTCGAGGCGAAATCCATCAATGCCGCGTGCCAACCAGAAATCAACGACCTGGAGTACCGCCTCCTGGACGGCTGGGTTGTCGTAGTTGAGATCAGGTTGGTGATGCAGAAAGCGATGCAGGTAGTACTGCTGCGCTATCGGATCCCAGGACCAATTGGAGTCCTCGAAGTGTCGAAAGAGGACTGGGGCATCGCTATAGCCGTCCGGGTCATCCCTCCAGACATAAAAGTCACGGTCTGGACTGCCCCGCTCCGCAAAGCGGGCCCGTTGAAACCAGGGATGCAACTGACTGGTGTGGTTCAACACCAGGTCGATCACCACCCGGATCCCATGGGCATGGGCCGCTTCGATCAGGCGGTGAAAGGCATCGAGATCCCCGAGCTCCGGGTGGATGTCGGTGAAGTCTGTGATGTCGTAGCCACCGTCCCTGAGCGGCGAGGGATAGATCGGGGTCATCCAGATCGCATCCACCCCGAGCCAACGCAGATAGCCCAGACGCTTGGTTAGGCCCCCGAAATCACCGATGCCATCCCCATCGGAATCGCTGTAGCAACGGGGGATCAGCTGATAGATCACCGCTCCATCCCACCAGGGATGCTGTCCCGGAGCTGGAGGCCAGGTTTGTGTCCTGCTGGCCCCCTCTGGCATCGGAACAAACGGCGACTACCTCCTTGGATAGGCCGTTCTGCTGCCGCTGTCAGCCCAACGTTTTAAAAGACGTTGTCTGCCAAATCACCAAACCACTCCACATAGGCCTCTGGCCCCGCCGGAACAAGCACATCCAGCCGCAAGGGATCCTCCGGATCACTCAGACCTTTGAGTTCTGGATCTTGGAGGCTGGGGCGATCCAGTTCCCCTCCACTGCTGTCGATCAAGACCACTCGATTGGGGGTTTCAAAGGTCTGTCCGATCTGCTGCAACAACGTCAAAAAGCCACGGTCGCTGCCCCCACGGCGCCAACCGGCTTGGTCGCCCTCCACGACCCATTCAGACGTGATCGTGTCGGCAATGCCGATCAACGTGGGCATGGTTTCTGGGGCGATGCAGTCCTCTGCCAACGCCAGCAGCCCCTCCGCTGTTCTGGGGGCGGAGCGCACGTTGAAGTCCGCGCCGAGGGGAGCTTTGCCCGTGCTCCGTTCGATGTGCTGGTTGAGGAGCACCAAGAGGCCCGCCTCCTTGACAGCGCCGCGGAGCATGAATTGGAAGTCGCTGGTCCCGCGGTGCTCAGGGCTGGCCCACTTCAGTTGTTCTTGTCCCTTGTGCTGGCCCAGGTTTGGTGCCAGGTGAACGAAAAACGAATCGGCCAGCCCCTGCTCCTGCGCTTGCTTCTCGATGTTCTGGAGCAATCCGAGGCTGAGCCGTTGCAGCTGACGTTGTTCTTCGACCTCCGGGCACAGGCCAGCAAAAAGCACATTGAGGTTCAGTGTTGGCGAGAGTTCGTTATCCAGCACGGCGGCCTGGGCAAGACGCTCCTGTTCTTCAGCTTTGGCATCTGGAGTGATCTGGCGAATGATCTCCCCCACCCCTCGGCTGAGCAGCGTGGGGACGGCCTTCAGAAACTGGAGTTCCGCTTGCGTGACTCCCGGATGGCTGATCAAGCCATGGCGGGTTTGGGACTGCACCCCGCCCGCCGCCAAGCCTGGGAGATACAAACCCTCAGCGGCCGGATCTCGTCCTGGCGCCAGGGCGCTTTCAACGAGTCGATTCACGCCGCGGGTGCTGCTGTGCTCGCCGTTGGTGAGGACGCGAAATCGATGCCCCAGCTTGGCGACTGCCTGGATGTACGCCACCGGTAGGACCCGGGTTAACGGATCGCGCACCAGCGGCATACAGACACCGTCGAGATCCTGAACGATCAGGACGTTCGGGTCGGCGCTGATCTGCTGCTTCAGTTCGTTCAGGGAGAGACGCGCCATCGGTTCCTCGTCGAACGGGTTCCACCCTCCCATGGGTCCCCCTGGCCCGTAAGGATGGGGGAAGGCCCCGATGTGATCTTGCAGAACGGTTTTTTCGAATCCAACCTGGACCCTGAACGGATCCGCCGCCGCCTGCTGGCGCTGGAGGAGGGAAAGGTCGGCTTCTACAGCGTTGGCTTGTATCCCGCTTCGCTGGCCTACAACTGCGCGATGCAAACCGATGGCTCGCGGTTGCTTCTGGCCGCGCGTCCCGGCCGTCAAATTCTCGGAGCCTTCAAGAGCGAGGAGCTCTCAGGGATGGACCCGGAGCACCGCGCCACCATGGAGCGGATGGGCACCCACGGGCAGGTCGGCCAGCTGAAGCCCAACGACCTGGGCTATTTGCTCCAGAACTGTGAATTAGTCGTTCTCAGCGCCAACAGCAACCACATCGAGGAGGACCTCCAGGAGGCCCTCAGGCTGCGCGAAGAGTTGGGGCGGGAGCATGTTGTCCTGGCCTGTCTTGCCGGTTCGTTCACCCACGATCCGATCTCCAATGAGGCCTATGTGCTGTGCCAGAAAGCACCCAACTTGGCCTTCTTCACCGGCTTTCATCGACATGGAGCCCTGCGCAATCCCCTGGATAGCTTCACGGCAAATTTCTGCCATCCCAATGCCCTGACGGCCCTGTTGGGGGCGCGACTACTGGATCGCCTTTCCCCCAACCTTCAGGTATCTGCTGGGGTGCACAACATCGAAGGGCAATACATCAAGGCCGCAAAAAACATGGCCTCGATTTTTGCGGGCTTTGGTTACACCTTCCACAGAGACAACCCAGGCGTTCTTCCGACCCTCTTGACCCTGCTGCTGGAGCAGTGTCTCGATCAAGCGGCCACCGTCTCGATGGCGCGAACCGACCGACAACGGCTCTACCACCGCCAGCCGATTGCCCTGACGGAATTGGGTTATGGCGTCCAGAGGATTGAGGCCGCCCTAGTGCGCGATGGTGACATGGAGAAGGTCCGCGATCACACGTTCTCGCAGTTGACGGCGATGGTTGCCGATGTGCGCGGCAGCATGATGCTGCCCACCGCCGGCAGTCCGACTCGCAATTTCCAGGCGGGGGCCGTGCTCGCGAATCGCATGCGTGAGTGCGGTCGCTGCCCGGCGAATCTCGAAGAATTCGAGTCCTGGTGCGAAGACGCGGGGTTGTCCAAAGGGGGACTCGAGGGCCTGCGCTCCCTGCGCTACTGGCCCCAGATCGTCCGCCAGTACGGCATTCCGTTGCATGACGCCTCGCTGATCAACCTGCTCTACATGGCCATCTTTGGCCGGCAAAACTCCAAACAATCGGCCTTCTCGGTGATGACCGAGAGCCGTGAACTCAGCAACTACTGCCAAGAGTCTGTGCGTCCCACCCACAGCAGGCGCTATGCGGAGGCGCTTCAAAATCTCGACAACTCAGCGGCAATGGATGTCGTGGTGAGTGCCGTTGTCGCGGACTTGGCTCGCCGTTCGGGCGGTGGCGACAGCTTTGTGGACGATGAGTCCGCCAGTGCTGATGACATCCCTGCTTATCTGCAGGCCATGAATGTGATCGAAACGGTCTGGGAGGACTAGTTCCGATCAGCGGATTCGGCGGCCAGTGGCCTGCTCGAAGTGGAGTTCATGTTCCCGCCTCCAGCGCAGCTGAAGGGGCCGATCGTTGGCTTGCGCCAGCTTTGCGCTGACGCTTTGGGCATCGGAGAGAACCTTCACACTGGTGTCCCGCACTCTCCAGTGGCTGATGACGCGATCGCCAAGCCACTCCAAATGCTGCCGTTGCGCCTCCACGGCGACCTCCTGTTCGTCCTGTGGGGCCCCGGCCTCAGCCACTGCTAAATGCTCGGGCCGCAGACCGACGAGTTCACCGGGGTGAAGCGGCAAGAGGTTGATCGAAGGGCTCCCCAGAAAACTGGCGACGAATTGGTTCTCTGGATCTTGGTAGAGCTCTGTGGCTGATCCCACCTGCTGCAGATCCCCCGCCTTCAGAACCGCGATGCGGTCCGCCAGGCCCATCGCTTCGTGTTGGTCATGGGTGACGTACACCACCGGCGCTCCAGTGCTGTGCAAGATCCCGCGCAGTTCGCCGCGCAGCTCTTCCCTGAGCTGGGCATCGAGGTTGCTCATGGGCTCGTCCAGCAGAAACAGGGCGGGCTTGCGTAGGAGCGCCCGAGCGAGGGCAACCCGCTGGCGCTGTCCTCCGGAGAGTTCGGCTGGCTTTCGATCCCGGCAGCCATCGAGTTGGAGCAGGGCCAAGACCCGCTGGACCTCTCCGTCGATCTCCGCACGGGGAACTCGCCTGAGTTCCAGTCCCAGGCTGAGGTTTTTAGCCACGCTGAGGTGGGGATAGAGGGCGTAGCTCTGGAACACCATCGCCACGTTCCGCTGAGCCGGTGGAAGGGCTGTGATGGTCTCTCCAGCCAGTTCAATCCTGCCGCTGCTGACCTGATCGAGGCCTGCGATACAACGCAGGGTGGTGCTTTTGCCGCAACCACTGGGCCCCAGCAGCGCCAGAATTTCCCCGGGAGCCACCTCCAGGTTGAGGTTCTGCAGCAGGGTCTGCTGTCCCACCCTGCGGCAGAGCTGGTTGAGAACAAGACCTGTGCGAGCAGAGCTGGAGGCGGTCATCAAGCGGTGAAGCGATCGTGATTGGTCAGGGCTAGCCCTTGATGGCCCCTTGGGTGAGGCCACTGATGATCTGCCGTTGGAACAGCAACATGATCAGCAGCAATGGCGCGCTACCTAGAACGGTGGCGGCGGCAAAGGCTCCATAGGGAACGGTGAAAATCGAAGAGCCGGCGATACGCGCAATCGCTGGGGCGAGGGTGAGCAGGTCGGACTGACTCAACCAGGTCAGGGCGATCGGATACTCGTTCCAGCAGAAGATGAAGATCAGCAGTGCTGCCGAGGAGATGGCCGGAGCCATCAGGGGCAGAAGCACCCAGCGCAGGCGCTGCCAAAGGTTCATGCCCTCCATCAGGGCCGCCTCCTCTAACTCCACGGGGATATCGCGAAACGCAGCCTGCAGCAGAAGGATGGCCAGCGGCAAACAAAGGCCGGCATAGGGAAGGCTCAGGGCCAGAAGGTTGTTCGCCAGATGAAAGTCGCGCGCCACCTGCAGTAGGGCTAAAAACAGCAGTACCGCGGGGAAGGCAGCGGCAGCCGCCACCAAGACGCTGATATTGCGAGCCCGGTGGGCCTGCATCCGGCTGAGGGCGTAGGCGCAGGGGATGGCCAAGAGCAGGGTCAACAACGTGCTGCTGAAGCCGACGATCGCGCTGTTGAGCAGATAGGTCAGAAACGGTGGATTTCCGTTGAGGAGCTGCTGGTAGTGCGCGAGGGTCCAGCCTCCACCGCCAGCCCCGGTTAGGGCTGCGGTGGGCCTGAAGGAGGTGTAGAGCTGCCAGAGCATCGGCCCGAGGCTCCAGACCAGGAGGACCAGGCGTGCCATTAGGGCTCTCCTCCCTTGATCGATAGGCGGCTGCTTGTGAACCACCAGAGACCCGCCAGGCCAGAGCAGAGCACAAGCAGTCCCGCAAAGGCACCCAGCATCACGGTGGCGCTGTAGCCAAAGTCCAGGAAGCGCATCGCATTGAGATAGGCGTAGAGGGCGGGGCTTTCCGTACTGCCTGCGGGGCCACCACCGGTCAGTACTTGCACCAGATCAAAGACCCCCAGCGCCTGGGCCAAGCGGAAGACCAGGGCGATGAGTAGATAGGGGGTCAACAGCGGAATGGTGATCCGCCAGAGGGACTGCCAGGCGGACGCCCCCTCTAACTGCGCCGCCTCATAGAGATCACGCGGAATGTTCTGCAGACCGGCCAATAGAAGTAACGCCACAAACGGAGTGGTCTTCCAGGTGTCAGCCCAGACCGTGGCAATCCAGGTGATGGAGGGGTTGGCCAGAAAGGCGACGGGAGCCACTCCGATCCAATGCAGGGCTTGGTTGATCGGGCCATAGGGATCGTTAAAGATCCAGCGCCAGCCCAGGGCCATAACAGTTGTCGGCAGCGCCCAGGGCAGGAGGCTGATCAGTCGCAAGCTGCTCTTGCCGCATAGGGGCTGGTTCAGCAGTAGGGCGATGGCGAGCCCCAGGACCATTTCCGTCGTCACGGAGAACCCCGCAAAGCGAAGGGTCTGCCAGGCGTCCTGCCAAAAGCGACTGTCGTTCCACAGCCGGATCCATTGGGCAGCCCCTGCCGGGATTGGCTTCAACTCGGTCAACACCGTCTGGGTGTGAACGCTCAACCAGAGGTAGTGAGCGATGGGCAGGACGAAGATCAGCGTTAGCGCCGCCAGGGCCGGCAGCATCAGCCACAGCTGTTGGCGTGAGCGGAACATTTACTGCACTCCTCCCGTGGAGCGCTCCAGTTGAACGCTGTTGCGCTGCAGGGTCTCCATGGCTTGTGCCGCAGCAATCTCCCCAGCGATCACCGTGTTGACCTCGCGGTAGAGCAGGTCACTGAGCTGGGCGTAGATCGGCGTCACCGGCCTGAGCACCGCAGCAGCCAGGGCCGCTTGCAACTCCGGCAGGACTGGATTGGCGCTGATCAGCTCAGGGTCTTCAAAGACACTCAGGCGCGTCGGCGTATAGCCCCAATTGAGGTTGAGCTCTTTTTGGGCTGATGTGCTGGTCAAAAACTGCAGGGCCTCAACGGCCGCTTGCTTGTGGTTCGAACCCGAGAGCACGGCAAGCCCCCAGCTGCCCTGGGTCGCCACGTGGGGTTCCCCGGGCAGGCTCACCATGGTGGTGATCCCGACCTTTCCGGCCAGCATTGAGCCCGGCTTGTTCAGTTCGGCCCAGGCATAGGGCCAGTTGCGCATGAAGGCGGCGTCGCCACTTTCAAAGGCCTGAAGTGCTTCTGGCTCGGCCATGTTGGCCACCGAGGGAGGCGTGACCCCGCGATTGACGAGGCTGCGGAGCCATTGGCTGGCTGCAATCGCCTCCGGGCTGTCGAGTGCAGGTGAGCCATCACGGAGCCAGCGGCCGCCAAAACCACGGAGAACCTCCAGATAGGTGCAGCTCAGTCCCTCGTATTGGCGGCCTTGCCAGACATAGCCCCAGCGCACCCGACCTTCTTGTTGCAGTGAGGCGCTAATGGCCTCCAGCTCGGCGGGTGTTCTGGGAGGTGCGTCCATGAGGTCCGTGCGCCAGAACAGCAGACCCATGTCAGCCACCAGGGGGAAGCGCCAGAGGTGGCCATCAAAGGCATTGCCAAGCTCAGCTCCTGGGGCGAGATCGCTCAGGGCATCGTCTCCGAGCCAGCCATCGAGGGGTTCGAGCCAGCCGGCCTTGGCGTATTTCGGCGTCCAGGTGACGTCCATCAGGAGGACGTCGTAGGGACTGTTGCCAAGCAAGAGGCTGCTGATGGCCAGGTCTGAGACGGCCTCTGTTTCCAGGGGTCCCCGGGTCACCGTCAAGTCAATGTTGGGGTGCTCGCGGTTGAAGGTCTCGACAAGTTCAACCGTGGCATCCGCGAAGGGAGCCGGCATCAGGATCGAAACCGGCTCTTTGCGGGGTTGGGCCCAGAGCACAAGGCTGATGAGCAGGCTGCCCAAGAGACAGCTCAGTCCCACCAGCCAACCTCTCCGTCCCATGGCTGCTACTGAATGGCCTCGAGTTGTTCCTTGGCCCAGTGGTCGACGCTCAGCTGGTCTACCGAGGCGGCCATGGACGCCATCCGCTCCCGTTGCTCCTCGCCCGAGAGGCTGAGCGCCAGGTCGATGGCCTCATCCATGCGTCGATGGGAGTAGGGGTTGGTGAGCACCGCACCCTTCATCACCACCGATGCGCCGGTGAACTCAGAGAGGACCAGGCTTCCGCCCTGGCCCTTGCGTGCCGCCGCATATTCCTTGGCCACCAGGTTCAGACCATCGCGAAGCGGCGTGATCCAGCAGATGTCCGATGCGGCAAACCAGGCCACCATTTCCTCGTAGGGAATGCGTTGGGTGGTCAACCGGATGGGCACCCAATCGATCTTGCTGAAACGACCGTTGATGCGACCGACCGTTTCTTCAATGCCCCGTTGGGTGTCCTCATAGACCTTCATGCCGGTGTTGGCTGCCACACAGGCCAAGACCAAGACCACTTGGCCATGGATGGCCTCGTTGCGCTCCAGGAGCCGTTCAAATGTCCGTAGGAGCTCTTCGTTGCCCTTGGTGTAGTCGACGCGACTCGCGGAAAGGATCAGCGTGCGGCCGCGTTTGGTATTGCTTTCGATCTCCTTGATCAGATCTTGAACGGGCTTGGAATCCCGGATGGAGCGAATCACATCCGGACTGGTGCCGACCGGTGTTGCTACGAGCTTGACGCGGTGGCCGTTGTGCTCCAGCCAGGGGGTTGCATCGGGTTGGGCCAGGGCGCTGCCGCAGGGCATGAAATGGTCGGCAATCGACGCTTTCGGTCCCTTCTTGACCGGCAGCAAGCTGGACGCCGCCCGTGCGAAATTTTCGGCGTAGCGCGGGATATGGAAGCCCACGGCGTCGCAGCAGAGCAGGCTTTCGACGATCTCCTCCCTCCAAGGCAGGATGCTGAAGACATCACTGCTGGGGAAGGGCGTGTGATGGAAAAAGCTGATCTTGACGTCGGGGCGCAGGGCCCGGATGAACCCTGGCGCTAGCCAGAGGTTGTAGTCGTGAATCCAAATGGAAGCCCCAGGGGCCGCTTCATTGCAGGCCGCCTCCGCAAAGCGTTGATTGACCTCCCTGAAGGTCTGCCAGTCCGCGTTATTGACCTCAAAAAAGCTGGGAAAGCTGTGCAGGATCGGCCAGATCGATTCCTTGGATGTGACGTGATAAAAACTGCCGATCTGCTCCCGACGCAGCGGAATCCGCCTGAGCCGAATGGCAATCGGCTCCTCGATCGTCAGCGTTTCATCTTCGGCCCCTGGATCCTCGTTCTCTCGCCAGGCAATCCAGGTGCCTGAGGGATGGGAGCGGAACAGATTGCGCAGGGTTGGGATGATGCCGTTGGGGCTCTTCTGGTCTCGCCACTGCCTGGTTCCGTCCGCTTCGATCACCTCGTCAAAAGGGGAACGGTGATAGACGAGGACGAAGGAGCTCGGCATGCGGAAGCGGCAGGGATCACCTGTCCATCAGGCCGTGCCATTTGCAGGGTCGGCCCTGGGCTGCGCAGGGTTAGCCAGCCCAGACAGGCAATCTCCACCATCCCCTAGAGCCCAAGGGATGTCAAACCCAAGGGCCTCTCAAGAGGGCAGGCGTCCTAGAGACCGCGCTCCATCAGCTGCCCCATCAGATCGCAGCTGCGTTGCTGGAACCCGGCGAGTTCATTGGGCTCGAGTCCGCCGACGGCCAGTCGCGCCATTTCATAGAGATGGCGGCTGAGGTTGTCGGCCAAAGCCTGGCTAGGACTGGAGCCCGCTCCGGTGATGACCGAACCGGCCGAGAGCTTGATCAATCCCTCGACCAGACGGTGCTTGCGGTTGACCAGCAGCACGTGATGGTCTGGCAGACCGGGGAGGCGCTGCTCCATCAAGGCGCCCATGTCATTCATCCGGCGCATCTGCTCAGGCAGAAGAATCAGCGCCGCAGGGGCGTTCTCACCCTTGAGGGCCTGGACCTGGACCGTGACCTTGTCGTTGGAGAGCGCTGCCTTGAAGAGGTCCCTCAACTTCTCTGAGCTGTCCTTGCCCTCGGCGTCGCTGATCTCGTTGTCCTTCTCCTGAAGCGAGTCATCCAGTTCGCTGTCGACCCGCTGGAACTTCAGTTCCTCATGGCGGTATTCCAGCCAGGGAATGAATTGGGTGTCGATGAAGGTGTCGGCCAACAGCACCTCAGCTCCCTGGCTCTTCCAGAGGGCGAGGGCGCCGGCCTGACCGGCCTCATCGGTGCAATAGAGGATGCGCTTGTCGTTGTCGCTGCCAAGGCGTGAGCGGTAGCCCCCCAGGGTCGTGAAGGCCTTACCCCCCTCAGCTGCGATCGGATCAGCGTTGTCTCCCTCGGCCGCAGCGGTGGTGGTGCCAAAGAGAACGAGCTCGGCCACCTGATCGGCGAACTTCTCGTCTTCCATGGCACCGATCTTGATGAAGGGGGCCAGCGATTCCCAGATCTCGGCGTAACGCTTGGGTTCGTCCCGGTGGAGTTCCTTCAGGCGGTCACCGACCTTCTTGGCGACGAAGTTGCCGATGGAGCGCACCCGCCGGTCGGTTTGCAGAGCCGATCGGCTGACGTTCAGCGGAATGTCCGGTGAGTCGATGACACCTCGCAGGGGCAGGAGGTAGCGGGGGACGACCTCCTTGATCGAATCGCTGACGAAGACCTGGTTGCAGTAGAGCTTGATCTCGCCCTTTTCCCAGTCCGCACGGCCGGTGGATTTGGGGAAATAAAGAATCCCCTGCAGGTTGTAGGGGTAGTCGGTGTTGAGGTGCACCCAGAGCAGGGGGTCCCCCTGGAAGGGGTAGAGATAGCGATAGAGCTCGATGTAGTCCTCATCGCTGAGCTCGCGAGGGCTCTTGCGCCAGGGGGCTTCGCGTTTGTTGACGGTCTCGCCTTCAAGCTGCACCTCCACTGGCATGAAGTCGCAGTAGGTGGTGATCAGCGTCCGGATCCGAGCCGGCTCGATGTATTCCTCCTCTTCCTCCATCAGATGGAGGATCACGTCCGTGCCGGGCTCGGAGCGCTCGGCTGCTTCAAGGCTGAAGTTCGGGGAGCCATCACAGCTCCAGCGAACGGCCTCGGACTCTCCCCGGGCGGAGCGGGTCACCAGCTCCACCTGCTTGGCGACCATGAAGCTGCTGTAGAAGCCCAGTCCGAAGTGGCCAATGATCGCGTCGGACTCTTGCTTGTACTTCTCGAGAAAGTCCTCGGCGCTCGAGAAGGCCACCTGGTTGATGTAGCGCTTGACCTCATCGGCGGTCATGCCGATGCCGTTGTCGGAAATGGTGAGGGTCTTGGCTTCGCGGTCGATGCGGATGCTGATCTTCCCCTCCGCTCCCTCGCTGCAGTCGCCAGCCATGGACGCCATGCGGCGCTTGCTGATGGCATCGACGCCATTGCTGACCAGTTCCCGCAGGAACACCTCGTGGCCGCTGTAGACGGCCTTTTTGATGATCGGAAAGATGTTCTCGGTATGGATCTGGATTTGACCCTGTTCCGCCTGAAGCACCACGGCTCTGATCACAACGTGATCACCAGAATCTCCCTAGCGAGGGGCTGACGCCAAGGGGCAGCGGTGGGCAGGAAACCGACCCCCCTGGATCTGCTGCTCACGACCTCGATGCTCAGCCTCTAGCTTCCGACTCGCGTTACGCCTGAGCTCATGTCCAGTCAGTGGGACAACTTCCTACGCAACCTGGGCGAGTGGCGAGGGACGTTTTGCGGCTTAGCCGCCGATGGATCGATCGCCGACACGACCCCATCGATTTTGCGGTTGGAGGAAGGAGAGGAGGAGCGTTTAGTGCGCTTCAGCCTGCGCCGCTTTGGCCCGGAGGGTTACGACGGTGTCCCTATCCATGAGATGGCGCAGGACTACCGAAACCTCGGCAAACAGGTCGTGTTTTTCGAGAACGGGACGTTCTGCAAGGGCACGTTGCAGGTGTCCCCAGGTGCCGAATTTGGTGGGGAGTTCGGCTTTGTGGATGGCGACCGGCGCCACCGTTTGGTGCAACTGCACGGCAATGACGGTCGCTTTAGCAAGTTGGTTCTGATCCGCGAATTCCGCTCGGGCGGCCACGGAGAAGAGCAACCCTCCGCGAGCCTCGATCGCCTGGCCGGCCAATGGAGCGGTCAGGCTTCCACCATCAGTGCCGACTGGCCGGAACCCAGCCTTGATCAGGCCTCCTTCCAGATCAGCCAAGAGGGCGCCCAGGGGTTTTCGCTCCGCACCCAGATCGGTCCCCAGGAACACCAGATCAGCGGTGTCCTGCAGGGTCCCTGCCTCGGAACCGCTGGCGGCGAGCAGGAGCTGCATCTGCAGTTGCTCCCGGATGCCGGCTTCAACCTGCGTCCCGTCCAGGTCAGCCATCGCGCTGCCTTTCAGCTTGAGGCTGGTTGGATGCCAACGCCCAACAGCATGCAGCGCTTGATCCGTCGCTACGACGCGTCCGGTGCCTGGCTCTCAGCCACCCAGATCAGGGCAACGCGTTCTGCGGGCTGAGGACGTCGGGGCGGTTGCGTTGGTTGTAGAGCCAGCCAGAGGAGGCTGAGTAGAGGGGCCAGGAAGCCACTGATCACCAGAACGGCAGCGAGCTGCCGACCCTGGCCATGGGGTTCCCTGTGGAGAGGATCACCGCAATAGGCGCAATGGGGCTGTCCGTTGGGCCCCTGGACAGCTCGCGTTGGCCGAGGGGCGCAGTAGGGACAGTGGTAGTCCCCAGGCTTCACGCGTCCGCTGTAGAGATCTCTGCTCATCCGCCGCCTTGGGGCTGCCCCTACTGATGCACAGCCGAGGAGCACAGCAAGGGTTCTGGGGAGCGCAGCGTGCGCCAATCCCCGGTGCCCGTGGCGACCTCGACTCCTACCGGATGCTCGAGGGGATTAATGCTGCTCTGCTGCAGCCAGCCGATGGCATCCTCGATTGCCGCCTCGAGGCTGGGGTACAGGGCGTCAAGTTGGCGGTGCGGCTCGCAGAGCCCGTCGATCAGGCGGTAGATCCTTTGCTGCAGTCGTTGAGGTTCGTTCAGGATTCGCCAATTCATATTTCTCTTCCCGGAGGAAATTCCACTTTGAGGAGAACCTCAAGCAGTGGCGTATCTCCTCACACTCTTTTAACCAACCGGCTGGGCTTGATCCAGATCGCTAAGGCAGACCGTGAAGGTGGCGGAATGGCTGGGAAGCAGGGGCCAGGGTCTGACCCAGGCAGAACCGCTGACCTCATCAAGATTGACCAGCTGCAAGATGCAATCCGGTTTCGCGCTCAATTTGACCAGCGCGCCTGGCTCAAGGGACACGGCAAAACCACCGCAGATGGATCCACTCAAGCGCGGCACCTGGCCAAAAACCAAAGAAATGCTTAAGCCCTGACCTAAGGGTTAGGCGGCGCGCTGGAGCTCTGGCTTCTCCTCGGGGACGATGGCACCCGCAACGGGGCAGACCTGAAGGCAGATGCCGCAGTCGATGCAGGTGTCGAAGTCGATCCAGTAGAACTCGGTTCCCTTGGCGTTGGCTCCCGTTCCTGGGTTGATGCAGGCCACAGGGCAGGCATCAACGCAATCGGCCACGCCTTCGCAGACGTCGGTGACGATCGTGTGAGCCATCGGCAGGTTGCTGGGGTGGGCTGGAGCTTAAGGAGTTGGGCTGGGAGTGCTGTCTCAGCCCATCCAGATCACGGCTTGGCAACCGCGTGCTGCGGCTTCGGCTTGTGCCTCAGCCTCTGAGCCACAGGGGCGATCCAGGAGCATGCAGGCTTGACCCTTGGCATGCTGTTCAGCCTGGGCGGCAAAGGCCGCGGGAAGCTGACTGAGGTCTCGAACGCTGAGCAGCGTGACGGCCCGTTGCTGCGGTGCAGTGTTCTCTGTTCCAAGCAGTCCCTGGATTGCCTCGAGGTCGAAGCTGAAGCCGAGGCCTGAGGCCGCACCACCAAAGCGCTCCACCAGGGCGTCGTAACGACCACCACTGGCGATCTCGACTGGAGCATCGACGCCCTGGCAGACGACCTTCAGCACCAGACCGTCATAGAGGTCAAAGTGGGGTTGGAAGGTGGGGTCGAGCTGCAGCTCAACATGGGCCTCGGTTGCAGCGGAGGCCACCAATTGGAGGCTGGCGCTGAGGTGCTCCAGGTCACTGGAGGGGCCGAGCATCGATTCCAGCTGCCTTAGGACCTGATCCGGAGCGCCACGTAGACGCATCAATTGCTCAAGGCTCTGGCGTTGCTCGCTTGGCAGCTGCAGGCCAGCCAGAGCAAGCGGATCAAAACTGATCAGGGCCTTTCTGGCGGCGTTGCGTTGCTCCGGCGGAACCTGATTGAGCAGGGCAGAGAGAACACCGTGGTGGCCCAGCAGCAGCATTGGCCGATGCTCTGCCCCGATGCCGACCTTGGCGATGCAGGCGAGCAGGAGGCGCAGCAACTCAGCATCGGCGACGCTGGCGTGACCGCCTAATAGTTCAACGCCGCTCTGAAGTTGCTCTTCAAGGCGCTGTTGGCCGGTGTCGCTTTGAACGCTGCGAAAGACGGTTCCACAACTCCAGAGACGCAGCGGCCTGGGGAGCTCCGCCATGCGTGTGCAGGCGGCCCTGGCAATCGAGGCAGTCATCTCGGGACGGAGACCTAAGGGGTCATCGCTGGCAAGACGAACCACTTCCCGGTCATTGATGCGACCACCGGCCTCCAAGGTCTGCAGCCGCTCGACGCTCGGGGGACTGACTTCGACGTATCCCCAGAGGCGATAGACCTGGCCCAGTTGCTCGGACAGCCAACGGTTGCCGTCCACCTCACGGGGATTGAGATCCCTGGTTCCGGCAGCCGGTTGAAGTGCCATCTCAAGGCCAGGTCGAAGTCGCCCGATCCTATGGAGTGGGCTGATCCAGCTCGGGCGCACCAAAGCTGCTGCCCGCCAATGGTTTGCATTGAGCAAGCCCATCCACGAGGGCCTGTTGCAGCTCTGGCGTGCAGGCAATCAGCTTTCCACTGGCCAATTCAGCGGGGGATCCGTCGTAGGCACAAACCACGCCACCGGCCTGCTCCACCAGGGCCATGCCTGCGGCGAGGTCCCATGGAGAGAGACCGCGCTCCCAATAGCCATCCAGCAGACCCTGGGCCACAAACGCCAGATCAACGGCCGCTGCACCACCCCGGCGGACACCACGGGTTCGGTGGGTGAAGTAAGCGAATTCCGCGTAGTTGTTGTCCAAGCGGGTGTGGCGGTCATAGGCAAAGCCCGTGACCAACAAGGACTCTCCAAGGCTGCTGCAGCTGCTGACCTGTATGGCCTCGTCGTTGCACCAGGCGCCAAGGCCAGGGGCGGCCCAATAGAGCCGCTCGAGGGCTGGCACCGCGAGGGCACCCAGCAGGGGCTGGCCGCACCAGGTCAGACCAATGGAGGTGCCAAAAAAGGGATAGCCATGGGCGTAGTTCGTGGTGCCGTCGAGGGGATCGACGCACCACTGCAGGGCGCTGTCTTTCCCTTCCTTCCTTCCGCTCTCCTCAGCCAGGACCCCCAGGTCGGGGGTCTGCTCTGAAAGAACCCTCAGCACCGCCTGCTCGGCAGCCACATCGGCTTCGGTCACGAGATCACCGGCGCGGCCCTTTTCGCGGATCCGCTCAAGTCGTCCAAACAGGGACTTCAGCTCGGCTGCTCCTGCCGCAGCCGCCTGCCTGGCCACGGCACTGAGGCGTTCCAGCTCAGCAGAACTCAGACCCGACCCTTGGGCTGCTTGATCGGTCAGTCGTGTCGTCATCGCTGGCGTCATTCCTCATCCAGGGGCAGTCCTGCACGCACCTTGCCGCGGCCAAAGTGGCGTCCGAACTGCAGTTCGTAGACCTCGTCCTCATCCTGGGTCTCCACTTCCAGGGGGCCCGTGGCCCTGGCCACGCAGAGCAGGCCGTAGCCACGGCTTCGAACGTCTTTCGAGAGGCCCAGGGCTTCACGTTGGTCGATCTGGCCCTCGAGCACCCGCACGGCGCAGGCGGTGCAGCACCCGTTGCGGCAACTGAAGGGCAGGGGTTCTCCCTGCTGTTCAAAGCTTTTGAGGATGTACTCCCCTTCAGGCACGTTCAGCTGGATCGTGCGGTTCTCCTGGCGCCAATGAACCGTGATCGGGTGACTGTGCATGGAGCAGCAATCCAACGGGGGGAGCAGTGACTGCTACATTCTCGTCGTTGCCCCCGCGCAGCCGCGACGTCTTCTGTGGTCTTTGGATCCAGAGATGGAGCTGCGAAAAGCCCCTCACGGAGAGGTGGCCGAGTGGTCGAAGGCGCAGCACTGGAAATGCTGTATAGGGGCAACTCTATCGAGGGTTCGAATCCCTCCCTCTCCGTTTGGAAAGCCGCTCTCTGAGCGGCTTTTTCATGCCAATTTTTGAACGAACTCAGCCAAAACGGCCGGTGACGTAGTCCTGGGTAGCTTGTTCTTTAGGAGCATTAAAGATTTGCTCCGTCTCTGCAAATTCAACGAGCGCTCCAACCTTGCTCTCGCGGTCACTGCGCTGGCTGACATTAAAGAAACCGGTGTAATCGCTGACGCGAACGGCCTGCTGCATGTTGTGCGTCACGATCACAATCGTGTAGTTCTTCTTGAGCTCATGCATCATTTCTTCGATCTTCAACGTGGAGATCGGATCCAGAGCTGAGCAAGGTTCATCCATCAAGATGACCTCGGGCTCAATGGCAATGGTCCTTGCGATGCAGAGGCGCTGCTGCTGGCCGCCTGAGAGGGCATAGCCACTTTCTCTGAGTTTGTCCTTGGTCTCATCCCAGAGAGCCGCTTTGCGCAGAGAGCGCTCTACGAGTTCGTCCATATCGCCCTGGTAACCATTCACGCGGGCACCAAAGGCGATGTTCTCGTAGATGCTTTTCGGAAACGGATTGGGTTTCTGGAAGACCATGCCAATCCGCCTGCGAACTTCGACCGGATCAACGTGCCGGGCATAGATGTCCTGTTGATCGAAGACGACGCGACCCTTGATCGAACAGCCGTCGATCAAGTCGTTCATCCGGTTCAGGGCCCGAAGCACCGTGCTCTTGCCACAGCCGGAGGGGCCAATAAAGGCCGTGACCTGGCCGCGCGGGATCTCCATATAGACCCCCCGAACGGCTTCCTTGCTGCCGTAGCTGATCGAGACATGCTGCAGGGATAGGCAAACCCCGTTGCTGCTGACGTTGGGGCTGGCCGGGGGGGAGGAGATCACGATCGTGGTGCTCAGACGTGTTGAGAAAGCAGAGGGAAGGGCCCAGATCAGGTGCTGGAGAGGCGCCCGATCCAGCGGGCCAGCAGATTGGCCAACAGGATCATCATCACCAAGACGAAGGAGGCCGCCCAAGCCAAGGAGATTTGGGCCTCGTAGGGCATGATCGCGTAGTTGTAGATCAGCACCGACATCGAGGCGATTGGGTTGAGTACCCCATCGGCCCAGAACGGTGAGAAAAGAGCTGTGAAGATCAGCGGTGCTGTCTCGCCCGCTGCCCGGGCGATCCCCAGGACAACACCCGTCGCGATCGGTGCGAAGGCCGCAGGAAGCGTGACCCGCGTAATCGTCACGACCTTCGAAGCCCCAACGCCCATGGCACCCCAGCGGAGTTCCTGGGGCACCAGCTTCAGTCCTTCATCGGTGGTCTTGATCACCGTGGGAATCATCAGCACAGCCAGTGCCATCCCCCCCGCAACGGCGCTGTAGCTCTGGCCAGCAATGACCCGGGTGCTGACGATGAGTCCATAGATAAAGACGCCGCAGATGATCGACGGCACGCCAGAAAGCACATTCGTGCCAAAACGCACGAACTGGGCGAAGCCGCCAGAGCGTGAATACTCCGCCAGGTAAATGCCGCCGCCAACTCCCACGGGAATGGCGATCAAGCTGGCCAAGGCCGTAATCAACAGGGTGCCAACGATCGCGTTACCAATGCCGCCGCCATCGAGCCCAGGAGGTGGTGGCAATTCAGTGAGGAGCTGCCAATTGATCAGCGAGCCGCCCTTGAGCAGCACATAAACCAGCACCAGAACGAGCGGAAGGACCGCCAGTCCGGTGAAGAGAGCTGCAACCGTGGTGAAGATCCGATTCCAAAGATTGCGGGCCAGGCCGTTGCGATAACGAAGGCTTCCGTATTGAGAAAGGGTCATGGCTCAGTACTTCAGGCTCAGTCGATTCACCACTTGCTGGGCCAATAGGTTGACCAGCAAGGTCATCAGCATCAAAACCAGGGCCGCATACATCAGGGCCGACACCTGAATGCCATCGGCCTCACCAAATTGGTTGGCCAGCATTGAAGAAATCGTGTTGGCTGGCGCAAGCAGGCTGAAGCTGAAGTTGTTGGAGTTGCCGATGATCATCGTGACCGCCATGGTCTCGCCCATGGCCCGCCCCAACGCCAACATCACTCCTCCGGTGATGCCAGAAATGGCAGCCGGCAGCATGACCTGGAAAATTGCTCCCCAGCGGGTGGTACCGATGCCATAGGCCGCCTGGCGCAGGCCATCGGGAACCTGCCGTAGGGCGTCCCGGGAGATGGCCGTAATGATCGGCAGGATCATCACCACCAAGATCAGGGACGCTGGCGCCATGCCGGGGCCCTGGGGTTCTGTCGAAAACAGCGGTATCCAGCCCAGGTAGCGGTGGAGATCCGTCAGGAAAGGGCGAAGGAAGGGCTCCATCACGACGATCGCCCAAAGCCCCAAGACCACTGAGGGAATGGCCGCCAGCAGTTCGACCATCACCCCCAGGACCTCGCGGATGGCCTTGGGAATGATGTTTTCAGTCAAAAAAATGGCAGTGCCCACCCCAAGGGGCACGGCGATCAGCAGCGCCACGCTTGAACTGACCAGCGTTCCGTAGATGGCGGTGAAGGCGCCGTAGTGCTCACTGATCGGATCCCAGTCCGAGGTCGTGATGAAGGAGAGCCCAAAGGTCTGGATGGCCTCCCAGGCCCCCGTGAAGACTGTCAGAAGAATCGCGAACACCAACAGACCCACCGCCCCAGCCAGGGCAACGGCGAGTTGCTGGAATCCCCGATCGGTCGCCCGTTCAGCGGCAGACCGACGCCGCAAGGCGAAGAGCTCAAGGCGCGGACTCCTGGCCATGTAGTTCTTAACCTCCTAGGAATCTATCCCTCAGCCCCCACTGCCGTTAGCTTTGGGGCACAACGTGGATGGCCCCAGGGCGCAGGAACGCAGTTGGCACGGATCGTTGGAATCGACCTGGGAACCACCAACTCCGTGGTTGCGGTGCTCGAAGGTGGGCGTCCGCAGGTGATTGCAAGTGCCGAGGGGGGCCGTACCACCCCTTCCGTTGTTGGCTTCAGCAAGGACCAGGAGCTGCTGGTCGGTCAGTTGGCCCGGCGTCAGCTGGTTCTCAACCCAAGAAACACCTTCGCCAACCTCAAGCGTTTCGTTGGCCGCCAGTGGGATGAGCTGGATGACGGCAGCCTGAGTGTTCCCTATACGGTTCGAGCCAACGATCAGGGCAATGTCCGGGTGGTCTGCCCCGCCACGGAACGGGAGTACGCCCCTGAAGAGCTCGTTGCCAGCGTGCTGCGCAAGTTGGTGGATGACGCCAGCACCTATCTGGGTGAACCGGTGGAGGCCGCGGTGATTACGGTCCCGGCCTATTTCAATGATGCCCAGCGCCAGGCCACCCGTGACGCTGGTCGCTTGGCCGGCATTTCGGTCGAGCGGATCCTGAATGAGCCCACTGCAGCGGCACTGGCCTATGGCTTTGACCGAAGCACCGTCAAGCGCGTGCTGGTCTTTGACCTCGGCGGTGGCACCTTTGACGTCTCAATCCTGCGTGTTGCCCAGGGGGTCTTTGACGTCAAGGCCACTAGTGGAGACACGCAACTCGGCGGGAACGACTGGGATCGCCGCATTGTTGATTGGTTGGCCGATGCCTTCCAAAAGGAGCATGAGATCGATTTGCGCCGGGATCGCCAGGCACTTCAGCGCCTGACTGAGGCGGCTGAGAAAGCCAAGATCGAACTCAGTGGTGTTCAAAGCACACCGATCTCTCTTCCGTTTATTGCCACCGGTCAGGACGGCCCTCTCCATATCGAGACCACTCTCGAGCGCAGCACCTTTGAGGGCCTCTGCCCCGATCTGCTGGATCGCCTGCTTCGACCGGTGCAGAGGGCGCTTCGCGATTCCGGTTTTGCCGCGGAGGACATCGACGATGTGGTCCTCGTTGGTGGATCAACGCGGATGCCAATGGTGCAGCAGATGGTGCGAACCCTCGTACCGCTGGAGCCCTGCCAGTCGGTGAACCCTGATGAGGTCGTCTCGATTGGTGCCGCTGTACAGGCCGGAATCCTGACCGGCGAACTCCGGGATCTGATGCTCAATGACGTCACTCCCCTTTCCCTTGGTTTGGAAACCATCGGTGGAGTGATGAAGGTGCTGATTCCGCGCAACACGTCTATTCCTGTTCGCAAGAGCGATCTCTTCAGCACCTCGGAAGCCAACCAAAGTTCCGTCGAGATCCATGTGCTCCAGGGCGAGCGTCAGATGGCCGATGGAAACAAGAGTCTTGGTCGTTTCAAGCTGTCCGGGATTCCCCCAGCACCGCGGGGCGTGCCTCAAGTGCAGGTCTCGTTCGACATCGATGCCAACGGATTACTCCAGGTCTCGGCGACGGATCGGACCACCGGCCGTCAGCAGAGCGTCAGCATCCAGGGCGGCTCCAATCTCAGTGAAGACGAGATCAAAACCCTGATTGCTGAGGCCGAGGAGAAGGCCAGTGAAGACCGCCGCAAACGGGCCGAGATCGATCGGCGCAATCGCGCTCAGACCTTGGTGGGACAAGCCGAGCGCAGGCTCAGAGACGCTGCTCTCGAGCTCGGTCCCTATGGCGCCGAACGCCAGCAGCGAGCGGTTGAGGTCGCCATGCGCGACGTCCAGGAGATGTTGGCTGATGGAGACCTCAGCGAACTCGACATCAGCGTGAGTCAGCTTCAGGAGGCCATCTATGGACTGAACCGCCGACTCGCGAGCGAACGCAAACAGGACGCCAATCCAATCCAGGGCATTAAGAACACCTTGGGCTCCCTCAAGGACGAGCTCTTCGCAGAAGACGACTGGGATGACTGGGACCGCCCAGGACGCTCCCGCGATCCCTGGAGCGAGCCCCGCTACGGCGGCGGTTGGCAGGAAGACCGTTGGGATCGTCCAAGCCTCGATCGGTTTGATCCCCCCGCCCGCGCTGGGAAGAGCCTCCAAGCCCCCGGGAGAGGGAGCTGCAACCGGCCCGTCGTTATGACCAGTCCAATGGCTACTTCGAGGAGCGTTATCAACACGCTGATCCCTACGAGGATGCCTATGACGAGCCTCGCCAGCAGCCCCGTGAGGAGCGCTTTGCTGACCGCAGGCCCACCACCACCCCGACGACACCGAATCACGGCTCCTACGAGGGAGATCCCTGGGCTGAGGACTGACGGAGGTGAGTCCTGTGATGTCCGAACCGGGCAGCATTAATCATTGGGCCGTTCTGGGACTGGACCCAGGGTCTGACGCCTCTTCGCTCAAGCGAGCGTTTCGTCAACAGGCACGCCGCTGGCACCCCGATTTAAACGGGGATGATCCCCATGCCGAAGAGCAGTTCAAGGCGGTGAACGAGGCCTATGCGGTCTTGAGTGACCCGCAACGGCGTCAACAGTGGGAAGCCGGTCTCGACGAAGCGACGGCCGCCTCGGCCGGACTGGATCCCTTTGCGACGGGCTTTCCTGACTTCGAGGACTATCTCGATGTTCTCTTTCATCGAGAGCGCAGACGTCCACGTCACCAGGACGCTGATGAGGACTTCTCCGCTCCGGAACCGGAGCCCTTTCGGGAGTACGGCACTGGCGAGGTCACGCCACCCGTGCCACCGCCGCCCCCTCCGGTGGTGGCCAGCGAGGAGCTCGAGTCGGTGGTGAATCTCACCCCTGAGCAGGCCCTCGAGGGCGTACGGGTGGAGCTGGACCTTCCCGATGGAACGGCGATCGAGGTGTGGACTCCGCCGATGGCCGGGGACGGTTGGCGACTACGCCTCGCCGGTGTCGCCCCGGGGGGCAGAGATCATTTTCTGCAGCTACGGGTGCGCACCGACGAGGGCCTGCGCATTGATGGTCTAAGGGTTCACTACCAATTGGAGCTCTCCCCCGCCGAGGGTGCCTTGGGCTGCACCGCTGTGGTCCCGACCCTTGACGGCCCCGTGCAGCTGCGCATCCCTCCCGGCTCCTCCAGTGGTCGTTTGCTGCGTTTGCGATCCCGCGGCTTGACGCGGATGGAGCAGCGGGGAGACCAACTTGTTGAAATCCGCCTGGTCGTTCCTCAGGGGCTGACTGAGGCGGAGGAAGCGCTGTACCGCCGGCTGCAACAGCTCGCAGAGGAAATTGAAGGTGAGCGCGAACGCTCGGTGAATCAGTGAGACACTGGTGATTGACCCGTGCGCGTTGGATGTCGGTTCACGTTCTGCTCTTTGACGCTGGCAGCGAGAACGAGGGCATTCACTCCCTGGAACTCAATGGTTCCACCGTCGTTCTGCTCTTTGAGGACCGTGACGATGCCGAGCGCTATGCCGGATTGCTGGAGGCGCAGGATTTCCCCACCCCAAGCGTTGAAGCGATCGAGCGGCGGGAGATGGAGGAGTTCTGCTCCAGCGCTGGCTACGAAGCGCGCTTTGTCCCGAGTGGCTTCTTGCCGCAGACCGCCGAGGAGCGCCTGCTGATTGCTCCTCCAGAGAAAAATATGGACACCACAACCTGGCGGGATCAACCCGAGCCAGGTCAGGAGACGACGCAAACCGCGGAGGCTCCCTTGGTCCCGACGGAAGAGCCCATCAGTACCGGCGACAGCGAATTGGAAGCCTTTCGCCGGCGCCTTGAGGGTCTGCTGTGAGCCCAGGCGCCTTTGAGGATGTGCAGCGGGGGCACCTGCTGACTGAACAGGTCAATCCCGCCAGCAGCGAACTGGATGCGCTGAGTACTGAAGACCTTGTTGACGTCTTTGTTGCTGAGGACCGCAAGCCCCAAGAGGCTGTGGCTGGAGCCGCTGCTGCCCTTGCACAAGCGATCGACGCGATCGCGCAGCGGCTTCAGGCGGGCGGGCGCCTCTTCTACCTCGGTGCAGGTACTTCGGGCCGGCTTGGAGTCCTCGATGCAGCGGAATGTCCCCCGACCTTCTGCAGCGCACCGGAGTTGGTGCAGGGTGTTCTGGCCGGTGGTGCTCCGGCCCTTTTGCGCAGTTCTGAGGGTCTGGAGGACCTCTTTGATGCCGGACGATCTGACCTCGAAGCGCGCGGCTTTGGCTCGGGCGATGCCCTGGTCGGCATTGCAGCAGGGGGCACGACCCCCTATGTCCATGGTGGGCTGGCCCATGCCCGTTCCCTTGGTGCCCTCGCCATCGCCATGGCCTGTGTCCCCTCGGAACAGGTGCCGATGCCCTGTGACATCGATATCCGCTTAATTACCGGCCCCGAGGTGCTGACCGGGTCCACCCGTCTGAAGGCCGGGACCGCGACGAAGATGGCCTTGAACATCCTCAGTACCGGCGTGATGGTTCGCCTGGGGAAGGTCTACGGCAACCGGATGGTTGATGTTGCCGTGACCAACAGCAAGTTGGAGGATCGGGCGCTGCGCATCCTCTCGGATCTGGCCGGTGTGAGCCGCGAGCAAGGACGCGCCCTGCTGGAAGCCAGTGCTGGCTCGGTGAAGTTGGCTCTGGTGATGGCCCGCCGCTCGCTGGATGCAGAGCAGGCGGCCGAGGTCCTCCAGCGCAGTGGCGGCAACCTCCGCCAGGCCCTCTTGGCTTAACCCTTGAACGGACCCCAATAGGGCTCGGTAAAGAGATTGAGCTTCACTCGAGTCGCCGCAGGAACCTGATCGGCGGGGGTCATCAGTGCATCCTGCAGGGCGTGGTGCGCCGCACTGGCGGGCCTCAGGGCTGCGATCCGCTCCGCCGTGGTCCTGACGATCTGGGTGGCGAGGGCCGCATTGGCCTTGAGATTGCCGATCACCATCTCGACGGTCACGCTGTCGTGGTCGGCATACCAACAGTCGTAGTCCGTGGCCATCGCCAGGGTGGCGTAGGCGATTTCTGCTTCCCGGGCGAGTCTGGCCTCGGTGTGGTTCGTCATTCCGATCACCGAGCAGCCCCAGCTTCGATAGAGGTTGGACTCGGCCCGGGTGGAGAAGGCGGGACCTTCCATGCAGAGATAGGTTCCGCCGCGGTGCAGGGTCCTGCCTTCCGGCATCAAGCTGTCGGCGACATCCGCCAACAGGCGGCTGAGGCTGGGGCAGAAGGGATCCGCCAGGGCCACATGGGCCACGGCGCCGTTGCCAAAGAAGCTGTTCGGTCGCTCCCGGGTGCGGTCAATGAATTGATCGGGCACCACCATGTCCAACGGGGGGATCTCCTGCTGGAGTGAGCCCACCGCTGATGGGGAGAGGATCCAGCGCACCCCAAGGGAGCGCATCGCCCAGATGTTGGCCCTGTAGGGAACTTCAGTGGGCAGGAAGGTGTGATGGCGGCCATGGCGCGCCAGGAAGACCACCTCCATGCCCCCCAGTCGGCCCAGACGCAGTTGATCCGAGGGAGGACCAAACGGGGTCTCGATGGTGAGCTCCTGGACATCCTCCAATCCCTCCATTGCGTAGAGCCCACTGCCGCCCAGGACCCCAAGACGGGCCTGGCTGAGATCGACGGAATGGGGGACGGACATCACCACTGATCAGATCCCATCACTTCTACCGGAGCGCCCATACTGAGGCGGTTTGCTGACGATCTCACCGTGACCAAAGCCGTGATGGAGACCGACGCCGGCACGATCGAACTGGAACTGTTCGAAGCCGACGCGCCCAACACCGTGGCCAACTTCGTGAAACTGGCCAAGGACGGCTTCTATGACGGCCTGGCCTTCCACCGTGTCATCCCCGGATTTATGGCCCAGGGCGGCTGCCCGAACAGCCGTGAGGGTGCCCGCGGCATGGCCGGCACCGGTGGTCCTGGCTATCAGATCGACTGCGAGATCAACGCTCAGAAGCACCAGGCCGGCACCCTGGCCATGGCCCACGCCGGCAAGAACACCGGTGGCTCACAGTTCTACATCTGCCATGAGGCCCAGCCTCACCTCGATGGCGTCCACACCGTCTTCGGTCACACCGGAAACATGGACGTGGTCCTGGCGCTGAAGAACGGCAGCCGGATCAACAAGGTCACGATCCAAGGCTGATCGCTGGTCGGGGCTGCCCAGCAGCCCCACTCCCTCAACACCAGCGCAGCAGGGCTCCGCTTTCAAACGGGACCCCCGCCTGACCTGAGCGCAATTCCTTGAGCGGTCTGCGCTGCGCTTCCAGAGTGTTGCTCGGATGTGAGCTCCGCTGTGCATCGGGCGCCAACAACAGGCTCACGCTTTGGGTCTCCGGCCAGTCCGCCATGGTTCTCAGGATCTGTCGCAGGCCTTCAGAATTTCCGCCGTTCACGAGAACGGCCAATTCCGGCTGATCCATCAGGGCCAACACCCGGGAGTGTTCTTCCCGCTCCAACTCCAATCCTTGCTGCTCGGCCCAGTCGGAGAGCTGCTGAAACAAGCTCGCACTGTTCGCCTCGTCCTGGCCTGAACTCGGCTTCCAGGCCAGGACTGCCGCTGGTCCTTGGACGGCGGCGGTGTCCATTAAGTGCCCCAATTTCGCCTGTTTGGTTTGCAGGTAATTGACGTTGTGCTGGCCGGGATCCATCACCAGCGGCACCCGGTCCACCACCTCAAGGCCGTAGCCACCGAGGCCTGCAATCTTGCGCGGGTTGTTGGTGATCAGCTTGAGACGGTGAATCCCTAGATCACTGAGGATTTGCGCTCCGACGCCGTAGTTGCGCAGGTCCGCCGGAAAGCCCAGTCTTTCGTTGGCCTCGACGGTGTCCAAGCCGCCGTCCTGCAGGGAATAGGCCTTGAGTTTGTTGATCAGGCCGATGCCCCGGCCCTCCTGTCTGAGATAGACCACGACGCCCTCGCCGGCCTCCTCGATGATCCGCAGGGCGGATTCCAGTTGCGGGCGGCAATCACAGCGCAGGGAGCCGAAGGCATCGCCGGTGAGGCACTCGCTGTGCACCCGAACCAAGACGGGACCTGCCGAGTGTTCTGGGTTGCCTTTAACGATGGCCACATGGTCCGAACCATCGAGCTCGTTGCGATAGCCAATCGCCCGAAACTGACCGAAGGCACTCGGGAGCATGGCTTCGGCCTGGCGCCGAACAAAGCGCTCCGTATCGAGCCGGTAGCGAATCAGGTCCGCAATGTTGATGAAGCGCAAGCCATGGCGCTTCGCGTACTCCGCCAATTGCGGCAGCCGGGCCATGGAGCCATCGGCGTTTTGGATCTCACAGATCACGCCTGCTGGATAGAGACCCGACATCCGTGCCAAGTCGACGGCAGCTTCGGTGTGCCCGGCACGCTTCAACACTCCCCCTTGCTTCGCCCGCAGGGGGAAGATGTGGCCCGGCCTGCGCAGGTCGTTCGGACGGGTCCCCGGGTGGATGGCGACTTGGATCGTGCGGGCCCGGTCTTCCGCTGAGATGCCTGTGGAGACTCCGTTCTCGGGGCCTGCGTCCACGCTGAC
This sequence comes from Synechococcus sp. CB0205, assembly GCF_000179255.1. Lineage (NCBI taxonomy): Bacteria > Bacillati > Cyanobacteriota > Cyanophyceae > Synechococcales > Synechococcaceae > Synechococcus > Synechococcus sp. CB0205. Next base: position 21,539 of record NZ_ADXM01000051.1, on the reverse strand, counting down.
GGTGAAGGCCGTTTGATTGCTGTCGGTGTTGCGATCGACCATCAGTGGCAGGTCGAGCGCGTCGAGACGCTCACCCTCCATCGCCAGACAGATCAGGCCCCGTGCCTCGGTGGCCATGAAGTTGATCTGCTCCGGTGTAGCGAACTGGGCAGCGCAGATCAGATCCCCTTCATTCTCCCGGTTTTCGTCGTCCACCACCACGACCATTTCGCCATTGCGGATCGCGGCCAGACCGTCGGCGATGGAATCGAAGACAAACGAGTCCTGAGTCAGGGGCTGGTTCAGGGAAGGCGGGCCCGACGGCCAGGTGCACTGACACTTTTATAGAGCCCGGTACGATCGGCCTTCCCCTGTGCAAGCCATGGCAAGTCAGCGCGTCGCCGTGATTGGGGCCTCGGGCTACGGCGGTTTGCAGACCCTCCGGCTGCTCCAGGGGCATCCTGAGTTGACCGTTAGCTTCCTGGGGGGCGAGCGAAGCAGCGGCAAGCGTTGGAGTCAGCTCACTCCGTTTTTGCCACTGCCAGGCGATCCGGTGGTGCAGAACCCGGAGGTGGATGCCATTGCCGAGGCCGCTGACTTCGCGGTCCTCAGCCTTCCCAATGGCCTGGCCTCCCGCCTCGCCCCTGCGCTACTCGAGCGTGGCGTCAAGGTGGTCGACCTCTCCGCTGACTATCGCTACAGCTCCCTGGATCAGTGGAAGGAGGTCTATGCCTCCGAGGCCAGCAGCTTCCCCAGAACTGACGCGGACCTTTGCCAGGAAGCCGTCTACGGCCTGGTGGAGTGGGATCAGCAGCGCATTGCTGCGGCTCGCCTGGTGGCGGCTCCTGGGTGTTTCCCCACCGCCAGCCTCTTGGCCTTGACCCCGTTCTTGAAGCAGGGCCTGATTGAGACCAGCGGCATCGTCATCGACGCCAAGACCGGCACCAGTGGCGGCGGCCGGGCCGCGAAGGAGCATCTCCTCCTGGCGGAGGCTTCGGAAGGCATCTCCCCCTACGGCGTCGTGGGGCACCGGCACACCAGTGAGATCGAGCAGCTCTGCAGCCGCGCCGCGGGTACGAGCATTCAGTTGCAGTTCACTCCACACCTCACGCCGATGGTGCGCGGTCTACTCGCCACGGTCTATGGCCGACTGCGCGATCCAGGACTGACCGCGGAGGACTGCACAACGCTGCTCGAGGCGGCCTATCGCCACGCCCCCTGCGTGCAGGTTCTACCGGTCGGCACCTATCCCTCGACCAAATGGGTGCGCCAGACCAACAAGGCGCTGCTGTCGGTTCAAGTGGACCAGCGCACCGGTCAGCTGATTGTGATGAGCGCCATCGACAACATGGTCAAAGGCCAAGCCGGTCAAGGGGTGCAGTGCCTGAACCTGATGGCGGGCCTGCCCGCTGAAACGGGACTCCCGCTGCTGCCCTTCTATCCCTGAGCGCAAAGCCCAAGGCGCTGGGCAGCCAGGCTGACGGCCAGGGGCAGGATCCGATGTTCCTGCTGATGGATTCGCTCGGAAAGGCTGGCCTCACTGTCCCCGTCAAAAACCGGAAGGGCGGCTTGCACCAAAATCGGCCCAGTGTCCACCTCTAATTCCACGAGATGGGCCGTGCAGCCCGTCAGGGTGACGCCGGCCTCGAGGGCCTGTCGGATCGCTTTCGCCCCCCGGAAGCTTGGCAGCAGCGACGGATGAATATTGATCAGCCGTTCTGGGTAGGCCTCGATCAGTTCCTGCGTCACGATTCGCATCCAGCCGGCCATCACCACCAGGTCCACCTGCGCGGCTCGAAAGGAAGAGACGAGCGCGCGGTCGAGCGCCTCCCGCGATGGGTAGTTCCGGTGGTCCAATACCTGTGCGGGGACATCCAGGACCTCGGCCCGCCTCAAGGCGCCCGCCTCAGGCTTGTTCACGATCAGTAGGCTGACCTCGGCAGAGAGTTGCCCGGAGCGGCAGGCCTTGACCAGGGCCTCGAAGTTGCTGCCCGAGCCGGAGGCCATGACCCCCAAGCGCAGGGGCGGTTTGGTGACGATCGGATGCTCCGGTGGCAAAGGCCACTGGACGGCCAATCCACTCCCGCTAGGGTCTGGAAAAGTGGAGTCCTGGCCATGTCCCATCTCTCCATCCTGCCAACGGTCCTTACGGATGAGCGCCTTCTGGCCCAGGCTCTCCAGGAGCTCGGCTACGCGGTCCACTGGGGCGGCCGGCTCCAGGGTTTTGCCGACCAGCAGGAGGCGGTCACCCTCTGGGTGCAGGTGAACCCCGAGCAGCAATTGGGTTGGTGCCGTCAGTCCAATGGACGTCTTGCTTTGGTGGGCGATCTGCAGCGGCTCGGACGATCCCACTCCGTTCAGCAGCTCGTCGGACAGATCACCCGCAGCTACGCCGCTCTCCAGGCCCTTCAGACCGCTGCCGCGGAGCTGTCGAACGCTTCAGTTGAATTGATCAGCTGACGGTTGAACGATGACGGGATTGGTTCAGGTCCAGCTTGATCTGAGCAACCCTCAGAGCCACCTGGTACATGTGTGGCTGGAGATTTCCTCTCCCCAAGCACAGCAACAGGTCTCACTACCCGGCTGGACACCCGGCTCCTACCTGATCCGCGACTACGTCAAGCAGCTGGAGGGCTTCAAGGCTGTTCAGCAGGGTCTTGAGCGGTCCGTGCGCCGCACCGATCCGAGTACCTGGCAGATCGATTGCAATCCAGACGCGGGTCCGCTGGTGCTGACTTATGCCGTCATGGCCACGGAGCTGACGGTTCGCACCTGTCATCTGGATCAGGACCACGGCTTTTTCGCTTTAGCGGCGGTGGTTCTCGAGGTGGCGGGTCAGCGCTGGAGTCCCCACCGCCTGACCTGCGTGGTGCCCAATGGCTGGAATGCCTTTGTTCCCCTGCCCAGGGAAGCCACTGGATCCTGGCTCGCGACAACGTTTGATCAGCTGATCGACAGCCCCATCGAGGCCGGTCCACACCAGTCGCATCCGTTCGAGGTCCTGGGTGTTCCCCATCGCTGGGTGACCTGGTTTTCAGATCCCGCCTGCGCGGTGTGGTTCGCCGATCGTTATCCGACGTTCTTCGAGGACGTACAGCAGGTCTGTTTGGCCTGTTGCCGGCTGATGGGCGAACCCAGACCCGCCAGTTCGGACTACCTCTTTGTGCTGCACCTCTTGGATGAGGGGTATGGGGGCCTGGAGCACGACGACAGCACAGTCCTTGTCTATGGGCGCCGCAACCTCGAGACCAGCAGCGGATACCGCAAGTTTCTGCAGCTCGTTGCCCACGAGTATTTCCACCAGTGGAACGTCCGGCGTCTGACCCCAAGGGAACTTCGGCCGGTGGACTACAGCCGCGCCAGTGTGATCCCGACGCTCTGGTTTGCAGAAGGGGTCACGAGCTACTTCGATCAGCTGCTGCCGCTGACCGCTGGCTTGAGTACGCCGCAGGACTACTTCAGTGATCTTGGGGAGGACCTCAGCCGTTACCTGCTCACGCCTGGGCGTCAGGTCCAGACCCTCAGAGAGAGCAGTGAGGAGGCTTGGGTCAAGCTCTACAAGGCCGATGCCTACTCCGCGAGTAGCCAAGTCAGCTATTACCTCAAGGGGGCGGTCGTCGCCCTCTGTTTGGACCTGGAGCTCCGGCGTCATCAGAGCTCACTCTCCGCAGTTGTTCAGCAGCTTTGGAGAAGCCACGGTCGCCATAGTCGCGGCTATGGGGAGTCCGATCTGCTGGAGGCCTTTGAAGGGCAAGTCACCGGTTTGGCTGGGCGTTTAGAGCAATGGTTGACGGACGTCGACGATCCTGATTGTTCTGGCTACCTGTTGGATGTAGGCCTGGATCTGGAGCCGGAGATGTCCAGCGATCCTTGGACGGGAATGACCACGGGTCTGAAGGATGGCCGGCTGGTGGTTCAACGCGTTTTGCGCCATAGCCCGGCTGAGCGGGCTGGGCTGATGGTGGGCGATGAACTGATCGGCTTGGCCGGCCAGCGGCTGGCCAAGCCCGAGGACGTTCCAACGCATCTGCGTGCTGGCGTGGATCAGCCGCTGCTCATGGCCCGTCGTTCCAGCCTGCGGGAGCTTCAACTCTGCAGTGATCCACCGCAGCCCAAGCGCTACAAACTCGAGCCTGTAGCCAACCCCACAACCGCCCAGCAGGCAGCCCAAGAGGCCTGGTTACAACAACGGGTGGGCTAGCCATGGTCCGGCTCGTTCCCGACCAACCGACTCGCATTCCCCACCGCCGTGCACTGGGGCTGGCCCTAGTCGCCTTGGCTGGCCTCAGCCTCATTCCCCTCTGGCAGCGTTCGAGTCAGGCTCCCGCGCGGCTGCCAGCTCCCCTTGCCAATGCACGGCCCGCTCCTCTCCCTCCCGCTCAAGCGGCATGGAGCAGCCCCCTACAGCGCCAATGCAGCGTGAATGACCGCGCCCTGGTGGCACGGTTAAAGACGCAGCAGGAGACCTACCCCTCCACCCTCAAGCGGGTCAAGATCGACCCATCCAACTACGACCAGCGCGTGCCCTATGACGCGTTTGGAAATCCGTTGCAGACGACCCCCTCGCTTGTCGTTCTGCATGAGACGGTCTTCGGGCTGCAATCGGCGCTGAACACCTTCATCAAGCACAACCCAAGGGATGAGGACCAGGTCAGCTACCACCTGCTGATCGGTGAAAACGGAGAGTCGGTTGAAGCCCTACATCCCCGATTTCGTGCCTATGGAGCGGGTTACTCCGCTTTCGATGGCGAATGGGCGGTATTGAATCCAGAGCTTCCTGGCTCTATCAACAACTTCGCTCTGCACCTCAGCCTCGAGACACCGCTGGATGGTGAGAACGATGCGGAAACCCACAGTGGCTACAGCTCCGCCCAGTACGACGCCATGGCCGTCGTCCTTGCGGATTGGATTAACCGCTACAAGATCCCGAAGGAGCGGATTACGACCCACCGCCATGTGGATCTTGGTGCAGCGCGTGCTGATCCCAGGAGTTTCAACTGGGAGGCGCTGCAGCAGCGATTGGCGGCCCTTGGGGCGCTCTGCTGAAGACCCTTCAGATCAGCGGTGACAGGGGTTGCCGCTGGCGCCCATAGACCAAGCCGTGCAGTTCGGGGTCCTGCATGTAGCGCAGGATCCTGGCTGGGTAGTCGAGTTTGCCGTTGTGGAGATAGGCGAGGGTTGCCACAGTCTTGGCATGACGGTGAGAGCGACTGACGTTGCTGGTCTCACTGGCCTGCCGGTCGAGGAGCTTCAGCAGACGCATCATTTTCCCCGCCAGAAGTTCGACGTTGCGCTCCGGGTCGAGCAGTTGATTGCGGGCGGCTTGAATCTCCTCGGGACTGGCATTGGGGCTCAGCAATCCCTGTTTCTCCATCTCACTGAGGCCCAGCTGGGCTGGGCCATGGGTGCTGAATAGCCCGGAATGGGCTGCCAAGGGGTGATCCTCACCCGGCTTGGCGTGCTGCATCTCGTCAAACAAAATTGCGGCCAACAGCATCGGGTTCAGGCCCGTGCGGCGGCTTTGCTGTTGGATCACCGGCTGAAGCGATTGCAACCGATTCACCGTGTGGTCCCGAAGGGGGGTGAACTGGTCCACCCCTTGGGTGAATAGACGCGCGAGCCGAGGTTGGGGTCCATGCACGCCAAAGCGGCGCTGCAACTCCTTCAGCTCTTCTGCGCTGAATTTGGTTGGGTCTGAATGGCTGCTGCTATCGATGCGATCGACACTGACGCCGTTGCTGGGGCGCAGAGCGGTCTGGACAAGCGGGTAGGTCGCCAGGCTGGCTAGAGCCGTTGTGGCCGCCCCAAGCCAGGCCCAGAGGTTGCGCCTGGTGCGATGGGGCCGAAGCCGCTTTCCGTAGCGCAGATTGAGAGTCAGAACCCAATCAAAAGCCTTTTCTTGAGCCTAGGTCGACCTTTCGCCTGAGGCCGCACTCATGCGCAAGTCCATACAGTCGCAACCTGGTCCCGGCTCAATCCTCAGGAAACGCCAAAAAGGGTATCCCTGATTGGATTTCACCGATAGGTTCAAAGGGCGGACCGCTTGATCTGGCCTGATGTCTTCCCGCCCCTCTGCCCCCGCTCTGGACCCCGCGAGCCAGTGGCAGAGGTTCTGCAGTCAGCTCTGGCACAACGAGAAGCTCGGCTTCTGGCTCGATGTCAGCCGCATGGGCCTGGATTCGGCCACCCTCTCTGCCTTAAAGCCTCGTTTTGATCAGGCCTTCCAGGCCATGGCGGCCCTGGAGTCTGGCTCCATTGCCAACGCCGATGAGCAACGCCAGGTTGGTCACTACTGGCTACGCAACCCCCAGCTCGCCCCCGATCCAGCCAGTGGAGCTCACATCCAGGCTGAAGTCGATCGCATTGAGTCCTTCGGTCGCGACGTTCTCTCTGGAGCCATCGGCAATGGCTCTGGGCAGCGCTTCACCGACGTGCTTTGGATCGGCATCGGCGGCTCTGGCCTTGGCCCCCTCTTGATGATTCGGGCCCTTCAGGACCCAGGAGCTGGCCTTCCCTTCCATTTCTTCGACAATGTCGATCCCGATGGAATGCGCCGGACCTTGGCATCCATTGGTGAGCGGCTGAAGACCACCCTGGTGATTGTGGTCAGCAAGTCCGGGGGAACCCCCGAGCCCCATATCGGCATGCTTCAAGCGCGTCGTGCCGTTGAGGCAGCCGGCGGAAGTTGGTCCCAACAGGCCGTCGCCGTCACCATGGTCGACAGCAAGCTCGATCGTGAAGCGAAGGACTCGGGTTGGTTGGCGCGCTTCGACATGTTCGATTGGGTCGGCGGCCGAACCAGCATTACCAGTGCTGTGGGTTTGCTCCCAGGCGTTCTGATTGGCTCCGACATCCGGGAGTTCCTGGCGGGTGCGGCTGAGATGGATGCGGTCACTCGGGTGGCCGATTTTGAACAGAACCCGGCTGCACTGTTGGCCGCTGCCTGGTATTCCGCCTGTGGCGGTAGGGGCCAGCGAGACATGGTTGTGCTTCCCTACCGCGACCGTCTGGAGGTCTTCAGCCGCTACCTCCAGCAACTGGTGATGGAGAGCCTGGGTAAGAAGTTGGACCGCAATGGTCAACTCGTCCACCAGGGCATTGCCGTCTACGGCAACAAAGGCTCGACCGACCAACACGCCTACGTGCAGCAACTTCGCGACGGTGTCGACAACTTCTTCGTGACCTTTGTCGAGGTGCTCGAGGACCCTGGCGATATTCCGCCGCTGGAGGGTGAGAATCCTGGCGACTTCTTGGACGGCTTCCTCCAGGGCACCCGTTCAGCCTTGACTGAAGAAGGACGCTTCAACCTCAGCATCACGATGCAGCGTCTGAACGCCCACAGCCTGGGTGCCCTGATTGCACTGTTCGAGCGCGCCGTGGGCTTCTACGGCGAGTTGGTCAACGTCAACGCCTACCACCAACCCGGCGTTGAGGCCGGCAAGAAAGCGGCGGCAGCACTTCTGGATCTGCAGTCCAGGTTGGAGATGGTGATGGCTGACCAGCGGGAACACACCCTGGCCGAACTCCAAGGCAAGTTGGCCCTAGAGACAGCCGAGCCCCTCTATTGGATCCTGCGGCACCTCTGCGCCAACCGTCGCCACATCTCAGCCAAAGGGGACTGGGGGCAGCCCGAGTCCCTCGTGTTCATTCACGACTAGGTCCTTAGGGGACCAGGTTGACGAGCCGTCCAGGGACAACGATGACGCGGCTGGGGGCTTTCCCCTCCAGCCATTTCTTTGCGATCTCGCTTTCAAGCGCCAAGCGCTCGAGCGTTGCTTTGTCGGCGTCGGCTGGCACCTCAAGGTTGCCGCGCACCTTGCCCTTGATCTGAATCACCAGGGGGACGGTGGCGCGCACCAGGGCGGACGCGTCGCATTGGGGCCACTGCTGCGTGTGGATGCTGCTGTTCTCAAGGGCCTCATCCTCAGAACGGCCTCCGAGCTTCAACCAGAGTTCCTCGGCCAGGTGGGGCGCAAATGGTGCCAGCAGGACCAAGAGCGTGCGCAGGGCTTCGCAGGCCAGCACATCCGAGCTCGCAGCCAAATGTGTCCCCATGGCATTGCTGAGTTTCATCAACTCAGACACCGCCGTATTGAACTGAACGTCTCCATCGAGATCGTCAGTGATCTCTTGGATTGCCGTGTGAACCGCACGGCGCAGCTCTTGTTCTGCCTCCGAGAGTGCCTCGCCTGAGCCCAGGCGCTCAGCGACCGACTCCGGCGCACCAGCGCCGCCGGCCAGACTCAGGCCGCGCTCAAGAGCTGCATCGGCAAGACGCCATATGCGCTGCAGGAAGCGGAACTGCCCTTCCACGTCCGCGTCATCCCACTCCAGGTCCTTTTCCGGCGGAGCCTTAAAGAGGATGAACATCCGCGCGGTGTCAGCGCCGTACTTGTCGATGACAAGTGCAGGGTCGACTCCGTTGTACTTGGACTTGGACATCTTCTCGAAGAAGGTCTCCAAGGGATCGCCCGTTAACGGATCACGGGGATCCGTGGCATCGGCCACCTCAGCGGGTGGGATGTACTTGCCTGTTTTGGGGTTCTTGTAGGTGATCCCTTGAACCATTCCCTGGGTGAGTAGCCGTTGAAAGGGCTCATCGAAACCAAGGAGGCCTCGGTCCCTCAACACCTTCGTGAAGAAGCGCGAGTAGAGAAGGTGAAGGATGGCGTGCTCGATACCGCCGACGTACTGATCAACTGGCAACCACTGGTCGACGGCGTCTTTCGCAAACGGCAGCTGAGTGTTCTTGGCGTCGCTGTAGCGCAGGAAATACCAGCTGGAACACATGAAGGTGTCCATGGTGTCGGTCTCGCGGCGAGCTGGTTTGCCGCAGCAGGGGCAGTCGACATTGACCCAGCTTTCAAGTTGGGCAAGGGGGGATCCCCCCTTGCCGCTGAAGGCGACATCCCTTGGCAGTTCAACCGGCAGCTGCTCATTGGGCACCGGAACAACACCGCAGCTCTCGCAGTGGATCACCGGAATCGGGCAGCCCCAGTAACGCTGCCTGGAAATCAGCCAATCCCTCAGGCGGAATTGGACTTTCTCACGGGCCCAACCCTCCTTCTCCCCTGCTTCGGTGATCGCCCGTTTGGCCGCCTTGTTGGTCATCCCATCGAAGCCCTGGGAATGGATCAAGACCCCTGATTCGGTCCAGGCTCCACCCTCAAAGGCATGTTCGTCACTTCCCTCGGGAATGATCACCTGCTTGACCGGGAGTTCGTACTGGCGGGCAAACAGAAAATCCCGTTGGTCATGGGCGGGCACTCCCATGACGGCCCCCGTGCCGTACTCAGCCAGGACGTAGTCAGCAATCCAGACCGGAATCACTTCTCCATTGGCGGGGTTGCGCACTTGGGCGCCAATGGCCACACCACGCTTGGGTTTGTCCTCCGCCGTCCGTTCCTGTTCGCTCTGGCGGGACACCAGGTCACAGAACGCTTCGACTTCGGTCTGGTGGGCTGTCGTCGTCAGGGCGGGGACGAGCGGATGCTCCGGAGCTAGAACGACGTAGCTGGCGCCAAAGAGGGTGTCGGGTCTAGTGGTGAACACCGTGACCTGCTCCCCACTCTCCTGGCCATTGGCATCGACCACGCTGAACTGGAGTTCAGCACCGGTGCTGCGGCCGATCCAGTTGGCCTGCATCGTGCGCACCCGCTCCGGCCATCCCTCGAGCTTGGAGAGGTCATCCAGCAGTTGTTGGGCGTAATCGGTGATCTTGAGGAACCACTGCCGCAGCTTGCGCTTCTCAACGAGAGCGCCGGAGCGCCAGGATCGCCCTTCGCCGTCGACCTGCTCATTCGCGAGCACGGTCTGATCGATCGGATCCCAATTAACGGTGGCGTCCTTTTGGTAGGCCAGGCCTCCATCGAGGAACTGGAGGAAGAGCCACTGGGTCCAGCGGTAGTAATCGTCGTGACACGTGGCCAGCTCCCGATCCCAGTCAATCGACAGCCCCAGCTGATCGAGTTGATCGCGCATCGAGGCGATGTTTTGGTCCGTCCAAGCACCGGGGTCCACGCCCCTCTCAATGGCGGCGTTCTCGGCGGGCAAGCCAAAGGCATCCCAGCCCATGGGATGCAGCACTTTTTTGCCGCGCAAGCGCTGAACCCTGGCGACCACATCGGTGATCACGTAGTTCCGGACGTGCCCCATGTGCAGGTTCCCTGAGGGGTAGGGGAACATCGAGAGGGCATAAAAGGCCTCGTCGCCGGCCTTGATCTCAGGGGTGCTGTGCAGACCGTTTGCCTTCCAGGCCCGTTGCCAGCCGGCCTCAGTGGCCTGGGGTTGGTAGCGGCTGGACTCGCTCACGGGCGGATCGGGAGTGGAGCAGTGATGCTCCCATAGCTGCTGTTAGGCGAGGGGCCGCAGCATCGCGATGGCATCGCGATTGATCAGCAAGCTGGGGGTGCCGGGCTCCGATTCCAGTGCCAGGAAACAAGCGTCAACCCAGAGCGGTCTGCCCGTGACGCTGCTGCCGTTGAGGAGCTGGACCGACAGGGGCAGCTGCTCGCGGATCCAGGCCTGGATTTGGCGTACTCCTGGCTGGGAGGTGTCGAGGTCTCCTGGCCGCCATTCCCGACTGCTCCCCATAGGATCGAGCGCACTGGTGGGCCTCCATTCACAGGCTGTCGCGCGTGTTCCAATTCAGCAAGTACCAAGGTCTCGGTAACGACTTTTTGATGCTCGATGGGCGTCAATCGGGCGATACGGACTTCCTCTTTGGCTTGACCCCGGAGCTGGTGGTTCAGCTCTGCGATCGCCGCTTTGGGGTGGGAGGCGACGGCGTGATCCTGGCCCTGCCACCCAACGGCGGAGGGGAGTTGCGGATGCGCATCTTCAACGCCGATGGCACCGAACCCGAGATGTGCGGGAACGGCATCCGCTGCCTGGCCCGCTTCCTGGCCGATTGCGATGGGGATGGCCCCGGTCGCACCTGGCAGGTCGACACCCTGGCGGGCCGGATCGTTCCGGAGCTTCTCCCCGACGGCACGATTCGCGTCGACATGGGCGCGCCCTTCCTGAAGCCAAGCGAGATCCCAACGACCCTGGAGGTCGGCGAAGCGGGGCTTCCCAGCGGCGAACTGGAGATTGATGGCGAGCGGTTTGCCGTGGCCGCCGCCGGAATGGGCAACCCTCACGTGGTGGTGCCTGTGGATTCCGTCGATGAAATCGACTTGGAGCGTTTTGGCAGTCAGCTGGAGATCCATCCCGCGTTCCCGGCGAAAACCAATGTCCATTTCGTCGAGGTGCTCTCGCCCTCCCATCTGGTGATGCGGGTCTGGGAACGCGGGGCAGGCCCAACCCTCGCTTGCGGCACCGGAGCCTGCGCCACCCTGGTGGCCTGCCATCGCCTTGGGCTCTCCGAGCGCACAGCCCGTATCGATCTCCCGGGCGGCCCCCTGCAGATTCACTGGGACGCCATGAACGGCAAGGTCTTCATGGACGGCCCGGCGGAGCATGTGTTCGACGGTTCCATCCCGGATGCCGAGTCCGTAGCCGCGGCGCGTGGGCAGGCCGCAGAGACGAAGATCGAGCCCCCTGCCGTGGAGCAGTCCCAACCCCCGCCGATTCAGGCGATCAAATCGACTGCGCGACGGTCTGCGCTAACGGCTGTATCCGCCCGGACAATTGCCCCAGCGAAGCCGCCCGAGCCAAGGTAGCGGCACTGCTCAACAGCACCTCCCTGGATGATCTGGTGACCCTGGCCACCAATTCCCTGGAGTCTCGGACCCGCGCCCGCTTCGAGCGCGAACCATGAGTTCGGATCTTCGCCAATACCTCGATTGCGCCGCGACCACCCCGTTGGCGCCAGAGGTTCAGGCGGAGATCCAACGGGTGGATCGCGAGGCCTGGGCGAATCCATCCAGCCTGCATGGCTTCGGCCTGGCCGCCGCCGAACAGCTCGAACGCAGCCGACAGCAGATCGCTGCTCAGCTGGGCTGCAGTGGAGACCTCATTTTTACCTCTGGCGGCTCGGAGTCGATTCACCTCGCCCTGCTCGGTTCCGCTGCTGAGCTCTGGGACGGGCAAGGGTCAGCACCTCGGCTCTTGCTCTCTGCGGTGGAACACCCCGCCACCGAAGCGGCGGCGCTGCAGCTGCAACGGCAGGGTTGGCAGCTCGAGCGCATCCCGGTGGATCGCCAGGGCTTGATTGATCTTGCGGTCCTGGAGTCGCAGCTCGCGCCACCGACCCGTTTGGTGTCCTTGATCTGGGGGCAGAGCGAGGTCGGCACCCTCCAGCCCATGGACTTGATCGGTCGGCTCTGCCGTCAAGCAGGCGTGCTGCTGCATGTGGATGCCGTGCAGGTGGCTGCGCAACGGCCGATTGATTTCGATGCGCTGCCCATTGATTTACTCAGCGTCGCCAGTCACAAGCTCAGTGGACCCCGGGGTGTTGGCGCCCTCTTGATTCGGGATCAGGTGCCAGTCCGCCCAATCCAGTCCGGTGGCGGCCAGGAGCGGGGGATCCGTGCTGGGACCGAACCGGTGCCCTTGATTGCGGGCTTTGCCAAGGCTCTGGAGTTGCTCAACATCCAGCGCTTTCAAGGGACGGAAGATCCGCTGATTGAAAGGCGTGACGCACTGCTGACGGGTTTGCTCCAGCTCCCCGGAGTGGAGCTGACCGGTCCTGATCCCCTTCAGGATCCTGAACAGCGCCTGGCGAATCACATCAGCTTGTTGGTCGCGTCGCCGCAGGGCGTGCCCCTCTCCGGACGCTCGGTCGTTCGGGCCATGTCACGTCTGGGCTACGGGATCAGCAGCGGCTCGGCCTGCAGCAGCTCCAAGGCGGCCGGCAGTCCGATCCTCGAAGCCATGGGAATCGCACCAGAGCGCAGCTCCAGCGGCCTGCGCCTCAGTTTGGGGTCCTGGCATCGCGACGCTGACCTTGCGCCTGTTCCGATCGCTTTGCGGGAGGCCATCGCCGCAGTGATGGCTGATTAGGGTCGGCCGAACGACATGGCCCGGATGCTCCCCGCTGATCTGCGACGCGCTGAAGCTGAAGCTGTTGAAGCGATTGCCGCTGCCCTTGCCAGCCAAGCCAAAGGCTTCTGGACCGCAGAATTTCGGTTTGAAGGACTGCGCATCCTGCCGGTCTCGCTGCGCCTGTTGGCAGCGCTGTTGCCTGCCCATGCTGAGGCCCGTTTGGTCTTCCCTGACGCCGGTGCAGCGGCCCTGGCCAAGCGGGACGCAGCGGAGCAGGCGGGCAGCATCACCGAACTCAGCGGAATCAAGCGACTCCAGCAGGCCGACGGCGGTAGCGATGGGCTTCTTGTCCTGGTAGCCCCAACCCCTGCGGACTACGAGGACGTTGAAGCCGTCTGCGCTCAGCACCGCGGCAGTGTTGTTCTGCTGAACGGAAAACTGGAGGATGCCGCGGTGGGGATTGGGACTGTGGCGCGCGAGCGTCGCAAGGGCTTCCTCGCCACCTGGCAGTCCGCCTATGCCCTCATCCCCACCGGGGAGGGCGCACTCAGACGTGCCTATCCCCTGGACTGGCAGCTCTACCGGCGAGACCCCGACGGCTATCGCTTCGTCAAGGACTTCGAGCTCAAGCCAGATGCTGAGCAGATGGCCGACGCCCTTGAGGGTGAAGGCGGCGGGGTCGCTCGAGGACTCAAGGCCGTTGATCGCCTGATCGAGGGGCTCCAGAACTAGCTCCCACGAATGCTTGTTTCGGCGGCCCAGTCTCCGTACAGTTTGAACTCTGCCTCCCCGCCATGCCTTCGTTGTCGCGTCGTTTCTCGCTGGTGGATGCGGGGGCTGCGGCGGCTGTGGTTTTGGCCATTGGCGGTGTGGTGTGGAGCCCCAAGCTCAGTGGCGCAGTCGCCCGAGCCACCGGCGGTTTGCAGCCAGTGACGGTGTTCGTCGATGTCCGTAACGTCCCGATGGCCAATCCGCCTGCGCTCATCGCCGCTGCAAAGGAGCAAGGCAAGGTCTCGATCGTGATCCGCAACCAGCCCCACGGCTCGGTGGCGGTGGATGACGTCATTCCTCTGCAGCGTCAACTGGCCGCCGTTCTGGCCGATGGGAAGGTCGTCACCGCTCCCGATCCCAACCAACAGCAATTGGGCAACCTGGATGCCCGCTTTGTGCTCAAAGGGGAGGGCCGCAAGGGAGCCGGTGGAGTGGTGTTCGGAAACCAGACGCTCAAGATTGGTGCTCCCATTGAGTTGGAGGGACGGGAATTCAGGCTCAATGGCTCCGTCTCTGGGCTCCAACTCGGGGCCTCCTGACCATGGCGGGGCGGCGAGCAGGGGTTCTGATTGGCCTAAGCCTTGCGCTGTTCCCCTCGCTTGGCCTCCAGGCGGCCGCCCCTGACAGTCGGGCGATCTCCCTGCCTGCTCCACCGCCTCCACTGGGATTTCCGCAACTGCAGACCCAGGTCAGCTGTCCAGCGTTGCAGACACGCCTGCGGCAGGTGCTTGGTGCCGAAGCCAGCGTCTGGAGCGTGAGCGTTGGCGATGGCTCCGGTCGGCTCCTGGCGGATCTGAACGGTTTAACGCCCCGTATCCCAGCCTCCAACCAAAAGATGGTCGCGACGGCCATGGCCTTGGACCGTCTCGGTCCCGACTACAGCCTCACGACCCGGCTCTGGCGTAGGGCCGATGGAAGCCTCCTGTTGACCGGTGAGGGGGATCCAGACTTCAACACCCCCCAGCTCCAGCGCTTCGCCAAGTTGGCGCTGGGACAAGGCGGCAGCAGCTCACCCACTCCCTCTGCGGTCCGTATCCAACTTCAGGAGGAGCCCCCCCAGCGCTGGTGGCCGGCAGGTTGGCCTGGTGAGGACCGTGTCGAGGCCTATGGCGCACCGATTACGCGTCTGGCTGTCACCAGCAATGCCAAGGCGATGGCCGTGAGCGACCCACCGAGTCGCCTTCAACAACTGTTGGCGGCAGAGATCAAACGTCAGGGAGGACAGGCCAGCATCAGCACCGTGGCACCGACCCCCAATGGGAGTCCCCCCTCCAGTGCGGTGTTGCTCCATGAGGAACGCTCGATCGGCATGCATGGCCTGTTGAGCCTGGCGAACACCGAGAGCCACAACTTCACTGCTGAGGTCCTGCTGCGCCAGGCCGCTGGAAGTTGGGACCAAGTCACAAGCCAGTGGCGTACAAGCCAATGGCTGGCCGCCCAAGGTCTACCGATGGCAGGGATCAAGGTGGTTGACGGCAGTGGTCTCGACCGCGGCAACCGCCTCACCAGCCGCCTGCTGGTGGCATTGATGTTGCGCATGGCGCAGCACCCAATGGCCGACCATTACTTCGCCTCAATGGCCATTGCCGGTGAGCGTGGAACCCTCCGCAACTACTGGTACGACACCGAGTTGCAGGGTCAGTTTTTCGGCAAAACCGGAACGATTCGAGGAGTGCGCTCCGTCAGCGGATTGCTGAACACCCCCGCTGGGCCTCGCTACATCAGCATGATTTCAAACGGGTCCAGCGCCCCCAATACGGTCATTGGACAACTGCTGCGTCAGACCCGCAACGGTGCGCTCTGCCCCTAGCGGTTTCCGGCTGCCTTGCGAATACGATCCGCGGCGCGGCGGGCGCGGTTGATCGGCACGGCCTGCTGTTGACCAGCAACGGGGTTCGGCACCAGTGAGGCTGGATTGACATCCTGGAGCTTCACCAGCTCACGCTTGCCAGCCACAACCACCTGCCCCATCTCCCGCAGACGATCCTCGAGTTCACCGAGGACTTGTTCCGCATAGCGGTTCGCCCCTTCTTGGATCGTGCTGGCTTCTTGGCGGCTGCGGGCGATGAGGGCCTCACACTGCTGCTGGGTTTGCTGGCGGAACTGCAGAGCATCGCCCTGCACCCGCTCGGCTTCAGCCTGGCTGCTCTGCTGCAGACGAAGGGCCTCAACACGAACCTTCTCAAGTTCCGTGAGGCTCTGCTTCCGTGCTGCCTCGTGTTGCTCGCTGAGCTGTCGCTTGAGCTCGATCGCTTCTTGATCAAGCTGCTGGCGGCGTTGCAGCCCTTCCTGTTCGAGTTGCTGACGGCGCTGGCTGAACTGTTGCTCCAGCTGAGCCAGCCTGGCTTGATGCTCCTGTTCTGTCTTGGCGACCTGTTGCCGGGCCTGGGCGATCATCTGCTCGCACTGCTGGCGGGCCTGGTCGCGCAATTCCGCCACCTGCCGCTCGGCTTCACTGCGGATCGACTGGCTATTAATCAGCTGATCCCGCTGCTGCTTGGCCTGGGCAACGATGTCGTCCGCCTTTTGGCGGGCCTGCTGGATGAACTCATCCTTTTTGGCCACCAGTTCGTCGGCTTTGACCAACTGACCGGGCAGAGCATCCCGCACGGCATCCATCAATTCGATGGCGTCCTGCTCGTTGACCAAACGCCCGCCACTGAAGGGAACCCGGGTGCCGTCGAGAACGACTTCCTCCAGTTGATCCAGCTGGTCGAGCACGGAGGTCAGCTGCGTCTCAGACATCAGCGGGGTGCGTGGAGGGACTACTGATTAAAAAGCCTCGCCAGATCTTCTGCCACTCCTGTGGGGACCATGTGACCAACCGGTCCGCCGAAACGGGCCACCTCCTTGACGACCGAGCTGCTGAGAAAGCTGTGGGCCGTTGCCGTTGCGAGAAACAGCGTCTCCAGCTTCGGAGCCAGACTTTTATTGGTATGCGCGATCTGCAGTTCGTATTCGAAGTCGCTCAACGCCCTCAGGCCCCGCAGAATCACGCCGGCACCACAGCGCTCGGCGAATTCAACCGTGAGCCCATCGAATGCCGCCACTTCGATCCGCTGGAGATGACCCGTCGCTCCACGGATCTGCTCGATCCGCTGCTCAACGCTGAAGCAAGGGTTTTTACCCGGGTTGCGCAGCACGGCAACCACCAGGCCATCGAACAGATGGGAACCCCGTTCGATCACATCCAGATGCCCAAGGGTCAGGGGGTCGAAGCTGCCGGGGTACAGGACTTTCATCCGTCGATCCTAGAAAGAGAAGGCTCGCTCAGACCCGCAAAGGCCCTGCTGTTCCTAGAGTTTGGGCTCTGAGGGCCTGATCCATGGCACTGAACGCCGACGCCAAGAAGACCTTGCTTCGCAAGATTCCCCACGGGGTCTTCATCTGTGGTGTGGCTGAAGGGGAAGAGGTCAACGGCTTCACCGCCAGCTGGGTGACCCAGGGCTCGTTCGAGCCGCCGCTGGTGGTCATGGCCGTCCGCTCCGACAGCACCAGTAACGGGATGATTCAGCGCACCAAGCGCTTCTCGTTGAACGTCCTCGCGGCCGACCAGAAGGATTTAGCTGCCGTCTTCTTCAAACCCCAGAAGGGCGTCGGTGGCCGTTTTGACGCGGCTCCCTTCAGCCTCGGCGAACTGGGCCTGCCGATCCTCAACGACGCCCTCGGTGGAGTCGAGTGTGAGCTCATCGGCCAGGTCGCCCATGGCGATCACACCGTGTTTGTCGGTGAGGTCAAGAGTGCCGTTCTTCACCGCGATGGCGCGGCCCTCGAACTCAGCAGCACCGGCTGGCAGTACGGCGGTTGAAGTCTCTGCTGCAGGACCCAGCTCGGCTCAAGGCTCGCCTCAAGGAGGTACCGACTGAGCCTGGTTGTTATTTGATGCGGGATTCGGAGGACCGAATCCTCTACATCGGAAAAGCCAAGGTGCTGCGCAACCGGGTCCGCAGTTACTTCCAAAGCGGGAGTGGCCATGGCCACTCCCCGCGCATCGCCCTGATGGTGAGGCAGGTCTGTGAGATCGAGTTCATCGTCACCGACAGCGAGGCAGAGGCCCTCGCCCTTGAGGCGAACCTGATCAAGAACCACCAGCCGCACTTCAACGTGCTGCTGAAGGACGACAAGAAATATCCCTACCTCTGCATCACCTGGAGCGAGGCCTACCCGCGCATCTTCATCACCCGCAGGCGGCGCTTCCGCTCACCCCTGGATCGTTTTTATGGGCCCTATGTGGATGTTGGCCTGTTGCGGCGCACCCTGGGCTTGGTCAAACGGGTCTTTCCCCTGCGTCAGCGCCCCCAGCCGCTCCATCGTGATCGGACCTGTCTGAATTACGACATCGGTCGCTGCCCTGGGGTCTGCCAAGAAAAGATCAGCTCCGAGGACTACCACCGCACCTTGAGGCAGGTGGCGATGGTCTTCCAGGGACGCAATGAAGAGCTGCTGGACCTGCTCCATGAGCAAATGGAGCGCTACGCCGAGCGCCTGGATTTTGAGAGTGCTGCCCGGGTGCGCGATCAGCTCCAGGGCATCGACACGCTGACGGCGGATCAGAAGATGAGCCTTGGCGATAGCTCGATCTCACGCGATGTCTTGGCCATGGCTGCCGACGAGCGGGTGGCGGCGGTGCAGCTGTTTCAAATGCGGGCCGGTAAGCTAGTCGGCCGGCTTGGCTTCACCGCCGATGCCATTGGCATGCCTTCAGCGGAGGATGGGGCGGGAGGCGACCTGCCCCCTTCGGAAGCGCGTCGCGCTGCCATGGGACGGATCCTGCAGACCGTGATCGAGGAGCACTACAGCCAGGTCGAAGGGGTTGAGATTCCACCCGAACTCCTGCTCCAGGCCCCCTTGCCCCAACAGCAGTTGCTTGAGGATTGGCTTTCGGAGCTTCGTGGCCGCAAGGTGCGTCTGTCCGTGCCCCAACGGGCCCAAAAGGCCGACCTGATCGAGTTGGTCGAACGCAACGCCAACTACGAACTGGAACGGGCCCGCCGCGCCAGCGAACAAAACCTCCTCGCCACCGAGGATCTGGCGCAGCTGCTGGAGCTGAACACCCCTCCCCGCCGGATCGAGGGGTATGACATCAGCCATATCCAAGGCAGCGATGCGGTGGCATCGCAGGTGGTGTTTATCGATGGCTTGCCGGCCAAGCAGCACTACCGCAAATACAAGATCCAGAGCAGCTCGATCCGCTCCGGTCATTCCGATGACTTCATGGCCATGGCCGAGATCATGCGGCGTCGCTTCCGCCGCTGGGCCCAGGCCAAGGCTGCCGGTGCCGATCTCAAGGAACTGCGGCAATCGGCAGGCTCAGCGCTTCACACGGGCGGGCTCAATGACTGGCCGGACGTGGTGATGATCGACGGCGGCAAGGGTCAGCTCTCTGCGGTGATGGAGGCCCTACGGGAGCTCAACCTCGATGAGGATGTCGTTGTCTGTTCCCTGGCCAAACAACGCGAAGAGGTCTTCATTCCCGGTGTAAAGGAGCCGTTGGAGAGCGAACCGGAGCAGCTCGGCGTTCAGCTCCTACGGCGGCTTCGCGACGAAGCCCACCGTTTCGCCGTCAGCTTCCACCGTCAGCAGCGGGGCGAGCGGATGAAGCGCTCCCGTCTCTCAGACATCCCTGGCCTTGGACCCAAGCGGATCAAGGAGTTGCTGGCCCATTTCCGCTCCATCGACGCGATTCAGCTCGCCAGCCCCGAGGCCCTGGCGGCAGCTCCAGGAATGGGGGCTGGTCTCGCCAAGGTGATCTGGGACCACTTCCACCCTGGCGGCGATGAGGTTGGCGCGGGCCAGCCCCAGGAGGACGCGGTTGACCTCGAGAATGATCGACCGTTGGAGCTGGCTGGGTGAAGCCCTTGCGTTGGATCCTGGCCTCGATCATTGCCATGCTGTTGCTTGCTCCCGCAGCGGCCTGGGCTGCGCCCGGTTTGTGCATTGGCCCCATCTGCGCCGACGAGATCAGCCGCAGCGCCAAACATCACTTCCAGCTGAGGATGCGCATCAGCGATCAGCGGGGCCACCGTGAGCGGATCGTGATCGACTGCCGCAACGGTCAGCTTTCGCCGGCGGCGGGACTGGTCGAACGCGGCTATGCCCAGGCCGTGGCCACCAAGGCCTGCCGCTTGGCTGGGGAGCCTGCATGAGTATCGGCATCTGGGTGTTGGGTGATCAGCTCAACCCTGATCAGTCAGCTCTGGCCAGTGCCAGGCCTGAGGACTGCCGGGTGTTGCTGCTGGAGAGCAGTTCGGTCCTGGAGCAACGGGCGTATCACGGTCAAAAAGTGGTTCTGGTGTGGAGTGCCATGCGCCACTTCGCCGCCGACCTCCGCGACCAGGGCTGGACTGTGGACTACATCCAGACGGAGACGTTCAGCAGCGCACTCTTGGCCTGGATCCAAGAGCAGGGGATCCAGGAACTGCGGCTGATGGAGCCGGTGGATCGAGGTTTTCGCCGCTCCATTGAGCGGTTGTCATTGCCCATTCCCATCCACTTGATGCAAAGCAATGCGTTCCTCTGGAGCCGGGAAGACTTTGCGGCTTGGGCAGGGCGCTACAAGCAACTGCGCATGGAGCTCTTCTACCGCGAAGGGCGCAAGCGTTTTGGCGTTCTGATGGAGACCGCCGATTCCCCCCTTGGCGGCCAGTGGAATTACGACCAGGAGAACCGCAAGCCCCCAACGAAAGGTCTGAGCGGTCCAGCCCCACTCTGGTTCGAGCCCGATGCCGTGACCAGGGCCGTCATCGAGAAGATTGAGGGGCTGCAGCAGCGCCATGGCTTGCCAGGGGAGACCCAACCCTTTCGCTGGGCGGTCAATCGTGACCAGGCCCTGCAGGTCCTGGATCACTTCACTCAGACCCGCCTCTCAGGCTTTGGTCCTTTTCAGGACGCCATGGTCAGCGGTGAGCCCACCCTGTGGCATGCACTGCTCTCCCCGTATTTGAATCTGGGACTGCTCCATCCCCTGGAGGTCATTCAGCGGCTGGAGCGGGAGGGCCTTGAGCGGCAGGTGCCCCTGGCGGGACTCGAGGGAGTGATTCGTCAGATCCTGGGCTGGCGGGAGTACACCCACGGCCTCTATCACTGGTTTGGAGAGCAGTACGCAGAGGTCAACCATTTCGGGGCTTCAGAGCCCCTGCCGCAGTGGTTTGAGCAGCTTGGGGGGAGCGGGATGCGTTGCCTCGACACTGTTTTTGCAGAAATCGAGAGCAGTGGATACGCCCACCACATCCAACGCCTGATGCTCCTGGCGAATTACGGCCTGCTGGCCGGCTTGGATCCCCAAGCCTTAACGGCCTGGTTCCACCGGATGTTCATCGACGGCTTCGATTGGGTGATGCTGACGAACGTGCTCGGCATGGGGGTCTTTGCCGATGGCGGTCGCCTGGCCAGCAAGCCCTATGCGGCCAGCGGCAACTACATCAAGCGCATGAGCAACTACTGCAAAGGCTGCTCCTACGACGTCAAACAGCGCACTGGTCCCAAGGCCTGCCCCTTCAACAGCCTCTATTGGGATTTTTTGGCACGCCATGAACCTGAACTCAGGCGTAACCACAGGATGGGATTGGTGATGAAGCAGCTCAGCAAGCTTCCGGAGGAGGAGCTGGCTGCGATCCGCAGCACCGCGGCCAACCATCGCGCCCTGGCGGCCAGTGGTGGCGCCTAACTTGTTGCCCAGTTCGGCTCCGGCCTGTGATCACCCTGGCGGCCCTTCCTCCTGAGGCTTACCTCTGGTTCAAGACCCTCCACATCGTCGGCGTGGTGGTCTGGTTCGCCGGACTCTTTTATCTCGTCAGGCTGTTCATCTATCACCGGGAGGCCGAGGAGCTCGAGCCTGCCCTCAAGGATGCGTTCCAGGCCCA
>NZ_ADXM01000052.1:0-43921 GCF_000179255.1 Synechococcus sp. CB0205 | reverse complement strand
CGGGCGTTTCCTCCTCAAGCCGCTGGAACAGATCGCGAGCCCTGGACTGCTCCTCCCATAGCCTCTGCTGCGCCTCTTGCAGGGTGTCGCCAGCCTTCTTCTGGATGACTGACTTGCCGAGCGTTTTCCGGTGCTTCAGCGGCACGGTGATGTTCGTATAGAACCCACGCCTGCCTTTGATTTGGATCAATCCAGAGGGCAGGGCCAAGTCGGCTGACTGACAAACTGACTGACATATTGACTGACAAGACCCTGCTGTGGAAAGCTTTCTTTGCTGGCACAGAGTTCTGGTCCCCTTCTGGTTTATCCAGGTCGGAATCTGGGGCAGAACGGCACAGCGGTTCACCCCATTGCTGCGCAGTTGACGTCGCCTCTGGTCAGATCCAGATCGCGCGTGATCATGGGCTCCCTGTTTTCTTGGCTCCCAATGAAGTCCCTGTCTGTTCTGGCCGGGCTCACGCTTGCGTTCAGCACGGTCCAGGTGAGCCCCGCCTGGGCTCAGCAGGATTCCCAGCCTGGTTACTCCAAGACCAGCACGTGCTTTAAGGACGAATACCGAGAGGAGTACGTCCCCGGAACGAAAGAGAAATCGGGCTACGTCAAGAAGTGGAGCGAAAAGGTCGAGATCCCCTGCACGACGCCTCCAAAGCGGACGGCCTCAGAGAAGGTCGACGACAACAGCTGCATCGAAGGCTCCGTCATCGGTGGTCTTCTCGGCGCGGGTGCTGGGGCTGCTCTCTCCCGCGGCAACGGACGCTGGATCGGCGTTCCGGTGGGTGCAGCAGCAGGCGCCTTGGTGGGTTGCCAGGTCGATGGCGGCTGATGCCCTTGCGCTCAAATGAGGTGTGAGAGAGGCAGTGAGCGTGACCCCACCCACCCCATCAAGCAACCACGCAAGACAGGGTCTCCCCCTCACCCACAAAGAATAGACAGGACCAGTCCCTCAAGGCTTCAGCGGGCCTGCCCCCCCCCTGGCTTTTTCTTCAGTTGCTCACGTCGATACAGCCGGAAGGGGGAAGTGTCTCTAGCTTCCGCGGATGATCTGGCAGCGGCTTCGATCCCTTTTCTCCTCCTCTGGGGCCTCAGTGGCCACCGTTGCGGAGCCTGCTGCTCAGCCGCCGCCGGCTGAGGTCAGCGCAGCTTCTGAACTTCAAACCATCGCCTTCTGGCGCTATCACGCCAGGCTGAGCTTTCACACCCCGCTGGCTTATCTGAAGCGGGATGGCCAGCAGCGTACGCAAAATCCTCCAGATCTTCAGCCGATTCAGCGCACTGGAAAAGGATGTGGCGAATGGATTCCTTATCGCCCTGATGGTTTTGTGGCCTTGGCTGAACTCAGTCAAGTTCAGATCGACTCATGGATGGCCGACTCTGGCGTTGAGCGTGAGCAGAAGCTCAGGCTGCTCATTCGGTTTCGCGAGATTTTTGAGAGCAAGGTGCTCCATGTCGATCAGAAGTTGATGCAGATCTATTCCCTGGTCGATCAGGAGACATTTCGATCGGTGGCCTCCAGCCTCAAGGGTGAGAGCTTTCCCGATGAAGTCTTCATTGCTGAACTGACCACACTGCGCGGGATCGGCCTTCAAAAGGCACAACTGCTCTGGAATGCCGGCCTGAGGACTCCGGCCATGGTTCAGGCGGCTGAAGACGCCGAGCTGCAGTCGATTCGTGGGATTGGTCCAAAGCTCATCGCTCAAATTCGCTCCCAGGAGGTGGCCTGAGGCGTCGCACGGATCTGCGGATCAGGTCTGCTCCCTCGCTTCCAGGGCCGAACAATTGCTGCTCGTAGTTCCTTGGAGGGTTGCCTGGTGGGCATTCGTCTTTGTTCGATGAAGACACCGTCATTCATCGCCACTCGCAGGCTGATCATCGCCAGCAAACCCAGGGGCTTCACGCAGGACTGATGCTCTCGTTGTGTTGTCCCGCGGGATAACTCAAACTGGTGTGTCGATCGCTACGCCGTTATCAATAAGAACGGTGTCTTTGTGCGATTGGTCACTGATTGAGGTCGCCTCGCACCTGCAGTTTCAAAACTGGGTTGAACAGAGACCATCGTGCCCACCTCATTTAGTAATCCATGCTTGCTTCGCTTTTCTGATCCCAAGGCGGATTACCGCGGCATCTGGGTTTTTTATGACGCGAATCACCTCGGTGCCTATTCCGCCTGCCACGAACTGCTGGCTCACGGTGAGCCCATGCGTGTGGTGGAACAACGGGAACTCGAGAGCCTCCTTGAAGCCCGTCGCTTTAGTCAGCATTTGATCCTGCATGGATGGTCACCGCAGGTGATTCACTCGGAGCTTGGCTACCGGCTCATTGGTTTTTAACGCTCTACCGCTAGCTGGCGAGTGGGTGAGTTGTTCTGGACCAGCCCGGAGCATGCGTGCAGCGGGCACCCTTGGCACTTCGCTTGCGGTTGGTCGGCTTCTTCAATTCGCTGATCGCAGCGTGATCAGTCGATTTGTTGTCGTCGTTGTGTTGATCTGGGGCCATTGATGCCTCCCAGCGACAGCCAAAGCCTGCCAGCTCTTTCCGATTCGACAAGAGCAGCGTTTCTGCTCACTGACGCCGGCGTTTGCTTTTTCCAGACTTGAGTGCATCCGATGTTGGCGTGACCACGTGATGTCCCGGTTGCTGGTTACTGTTGGCTTCAGTCTTGGCTTGTTTGTGGTCCCAGCGTTCGCGCAAAGCAGTTCTACGCCGTCCACAGGGGGCCAAGAGCAGCTCAGTGATTGGCAGCGCCGTGAGCTGGCCCGCCAGCAACGCAAACGTGAGCAGGCCAGGCGCTGCATCAGCGATTGGCGATTGGGTCTCTGCAGCCGCTCGTACCGTTAAGACCACCTCGAAGCGTGCGGTGTGGGCGAGATCAATGCTCTTTCCGTCGCCCTGATTGCCCTCGGGCTGAGCGCGACCTGGGTTGTTCTCTTCTATGGATTCACCCGCTCGACCCGCTACGAAATCCAACGCACCCAGATGCAGCGCGTGCGCCGGCAGGTCATGAAGGCTCTTGCTGAGCGTTCCGACTAGAGCCTGTTGACAGCACAACTGAAGCCGGCTAGTACAGGTGTACCTGCATCGGGCTGATGGCTCCTGTTGCTTCTCCGTACGCCACCTTTCGCGCCTCGGATTGGGTCTGGCCCGCTGCGTCCGCTGCTTCTGTCGCCTCACCCCCATGCCAGGACACGGTTGGCTCCAGGATCCCGCCACGCTCGCGACCAAGCGCTTCCATCGCGACGAAAAAAGTTGGGCGCAAGACCCGATGGTCTTCGTCGATTCAGGGCGACCTCTTCCAGCACAACCTCCTCTGCTCCAGTCCCGTGACCACCTCCATCGAGACCAGGCAGTTGAGCTTTGGCGGGCTCTTCTGAGCTGTGGCTGGACCCCGGTGGCGCCCCAGTGGGGTCAGGACGTCGAGGTCTAGATCAGCGCGCCAGCGCGCTCTGGATTCGCTGCTCCAGTTCCATGGCGCTCAGCCCCGTCACCACAAACACTTCCTGGGCGCTGCTTCCGCGCCGTGCAACTACCTTCCAGCCACCGCGAATGGGAATGGAGACCTTCAGGCGCAGTTCTGGCGCCCGGCCCTTAACCCGCGAAATGACAGCCGGTGTGATCGTGTCGATCTCGGGCTCGCGGACCAACCGTTTCAGGCAGGGAATCAGGCCCTCGAGGTAGGTGCTGTGGGTGATGACCAGCCGTCCCATGGCGGGCACCCTAGAAACCAGTGCCCTGGTGGCGGGATTGCCTGACCGCTGCTAGAGATGCTGTCCCCTCTTTTGCCGGATGGCAGGCCAGCACGCTCCAGAGCTGCGCGAGCAGCTGCGGCAACGGCTCAGTGACGAGCTTGGTGGTGCCGCCCAGTTGGTCAGCCTTGAGCGCAGTGGTGACCAGAGCGTCAAGGGCGTGGCGGTCTGCTCAGGTCGCATCCTCAGCTTCGTTCTGGATGCCGAACAGGAGCGTCTGCGCACCCTGCCGATGTTCGAGCTGCTGCAACGGCGCTTCGCTTAGCCGAGATCCTTAGCCCCGCTCCACGGGGGCCATGGTCAGGCCCTCTCCGGCCAAGAGTTGGTGGTAGAGCTCAGCCTGCTCGAGCGGACCGCTCCAAACCACCGCTGAGCCCTGCGAGTCGATCTGATGGGCCAGCTCCCAGGCGCGATCGCTGACCATGGCTGGGATGTGTTTCACCAGCACCTCAACCACGTGTTGGAACGTGTTGTGGTCATCGTCGAGAACGATCACCCGACCCGTGGGGTACGGCGCTCTGACCCGCTGCCGCTCCATGACGGCCTGTCCGCCTGGGGAGGAGCTGATGGAGCGGATGGGTTGCATCTCGAAACAGCCAGCAGATCTGATCTCAGTTTGGGTCACAGCCCTGGTTACACTCGTCCAAACGCTTTCTGCGCACCATGCTGATCACTGTGGGTTGGGCCGCTCTTGCCGCCGTCTTCACCTTCTCGATCGCCATGGTCGTCTGGGGTCGCAACGGCGACGGCACCCTGAATTTCTGAGCCTGAGCGCCGGGTTACTCATCCGTGATTGAGTCGCTCAACATCAACAGTGTCCTCGCGGTGACCACCGCGGCCCTGTTGGTGTTTGTCAGCGGTGGAGTTCTCTATCTCTCCACCATCGAGTGGCGCGACAGGCGTCGCCGCCAGCAACCGGTTCAGCCCTCAGCTCGCGCCCGCAAGTGACGCTCGAGCCGGGGGTTTTTGAACCTTGGGCCTGGGACCGTTCCGTCGAGCTGTTGGTGACAGCTCCCGATCGATCCGCTTCTCTGCCTCCAGAACCCTGGACCCTGCAGTCGCAGCAGCAGCTCCAGGATGCACTGGCGCACAACCCTGCCAGCCCTGCTTCGATCGCTGCTGCCGAGGCACTGCTGAGCTGCAGCGATTCCGTCAGCCTTCAGCAGCAGGCCGATGCCCTGCGGCAAGAGTTGGCCGGAGAGACGGTCACCTACGTGGTGAACCGGAACCTCAACTTCACCAACCACTGCGTTCAACACTGCAGCTTTTGCGCGTTTCGCCGTGATGCCGGCGCTCCAGGGGCCTACTGGCATGACCTGGAGCTGCTTCGCAGCAAGGCCGCTGAAGCAGCTGCCCTTGGGGCGACGGAGCTCTGCATCCAGGGGGGATTGAATCCTGCGGCCCGCACCAACGGTTCTGCACTCCGCTACTACGCCGACCTGCTGGAGGCCCTGCGGGAAGCGGCCCCTGGACTGCACCTGCATGCCTTCTCCCCCCAGGAGCTGTTATTCATCTCCGAGCAGGACGGGATCCCCCTGCAGGCTGTGCTCGAGCAACTGCGATCGGCCGGTCTGGCCTCGATCCCCGGTACCGCCGCTGAGGTCTTGAGTGATCGGGTTCGCGCCCAGCTGTGTCCAGAGAAGATCAGCGCCCGGCAGTGGTGCGCTGTTGTCCTTCAGTGCCATCGCCTTGGCCTCGCCAGCACGGCCACGCTCATGGCCGGGCACATCGAGAGCCCCCGCGATCGCGCGCTGCATCTCTTGGCCCTGGTGGCCCTGCAACAGGAGGCGCTTCGGGCCGGACAGGCTGGCTTTTCTGAGTTCGTTCTGCTTCCGTTCATTGGAGCTCAAGCCCCGGCAGCCTTGCGTCATCGCGTGGGACGAGATCAACCCGATCGCCTCGAGATGTTGCGCCTCACCGCCCAGGCGCGTCTGCTGCTTGGAGCTTGGTTCCGAAACCATCAGCCGAGCTGGGTGAAGCTGACCCTCGCTGGAGCCACAGAGGCCCTGCGCTGGGGTTGCAACGACCTCGGCGGCACGCTGATGGAGGAGAGCATCACCAGCATGGCCGGCGCCCAGGGGGGCACGTGCCAATCGGCTCAGGCTCTCCGCTCGGCGGCGCTGACCTTGGGCCGGCCCGTGCGGGAGCGCACGACTCTCTATGGAGCGGTCAGCTGATGAAGGGCCTGCGCAACAGCTTGGCAGTGACGGCCTTGCTGGTGCTGCTACCAGCCCTGGCTCTATGGCTCTTTCCGCGCGGCTCAGCCCGCGGTCTCGATCGGCTCCTTCTGGAGGCCTCGCTGTTTCAGACCCACCGTTCCCGTCCAGCCGATCCGCCACCGGCCCTGTGGACCCAGCGCCTTGGTCCCCAGGCGGCCCCGCTTTGGTCGGCTCGACCTCAGCTCTGGTGGCAATTCTGGGGAACCCACACCTCAGCCGGTGCGGTCCTGGTGCTTGAGGTCCCCCCCAAGACGCCCCTGCCTGAGAACGCGCTCCGCTTTGAGCAGCTGACCCTGGTGGCCCCTAACCCCCTGGTGCGCAACGAAATTCAGGCGCAATTGCGCCTCGATCGCCCGTCCCTGCGCGGCCTCGAGCGGCGTTGCGCTCAGCAGCTGCAACGGGGTGATGCAGTCTATTGGAGTGCTGCTGGCCTCTCATCGCTCCTGGGTCCTTTGGCACCCCTGGCCAGCAGCCTGCAGCAGGGTTGCCTGGCCCTCAGCAGTGAGGGCAACAGGCTGCTCTGGAGCGGTGAGGCCGATGCAGCCCGCGGCAGCCTGGCGGCGGCCCCCCGCCCGGTTCCCAGAGCTCAGACGCGTGCGCTGGCGCCTCCCACGCTGCTGGCTCTTCAGGGCCCGAAGCTGGAGCTCCTGCTGCGCGGGCTGTTGAGTAGTGGCGCCTTGAAGCAGGCGCTCGCCGAGCGCTACGGCCTCAAGGCCGATGCCCTCAAGCGCTTGTCACAAAGCCCCTTTGCCCTGCGCCTCTCGGCCGTTGAACGGGGCCCCTTCCTGGCGGGCCTTGAGCTGCAGCTGCGGTTGCGGGACGGTCGTTCCTTCTGGACGGCGCGGCTGGGGGCCGTTGAGCAAGCGCTGAAGGATCAAGGTCTGGCTCCGAGCCCTGGTGACACTGATCAACGGCTCTGGAGTCGCGATGGCGTGGCCCAAGGCGGCTGGCGCTGGCTTTCGAAGCAGCAGCTGCTGCTTTTCCTTGGCCCACCGCCTGCTGCCGTTGAGGCTGAGGTCGCTGAAGGCCCCGCAAGCTGGTCTTTGCAACTCAGTCCTCGACAGTTGCAGGCCAAGGGGCTGCTTCCCTCACTGCTGCCTCTGGTGGTCCGGCGCGCCGGTCAGCTGGAGATCACGGGTGAACACCCCAGAGGCGTTGACGGGCAAACGGCCCTGAGCGGTGAGCTCAAGCTTTAGTTGGTGGCCTCGTGCTCGGCGGCGGCTCGCTCGCGGCGACGGCGCTCGGCGGCCACGGTCTCTTCCATCAGCTCGACCGCTTGGGTCATCTTTTCGATGTTCCCCGCATAAAGGCTCAGGTCCTTGTCGACGCGGGCTTTGATCAGGCCCATGGCCTCACCGATCTCGTGGGCAGCGCTGCGTAGGGCCTGAGGATCCATCGCTTCGGCGCCCTGCGCCCGCTGCAGCAGGCTCAGGAGTCCGACGGCGACCAGTCGGGAATAGTGGAAGTCTTCGCGCTGCACGCCGTGCAGCAGTCCGGCGATTGGCGCAGGTGCGCCTTCGCCGCGGTTGCTCAACCAGCCCTTGACCTCATCGAGGCTGTGGTGGCCCACCTGGGTAGCGGCGTCGGATGCCATTTGACGGAAGGCCCCCCCATCGAAGCCGTTGGCGCTGCAGAGGGCCTGGAACAGGGGCTCCCGCTGCGCCTCGGGCTTGTAACCGTTGGAGAAGCTGTCAAACACTTGGGTCAGACCAACGGCAAAGAGGCCATCGGCGTGAAACCCCTTCTGATGGCTCAGCAGGTGCAGTTCCACCAGGAGTTCGTCCACCAGGCGGCGATAGAGCGGCGCGATGACGTAGGGGAACGCCTGGTGAAAGGCCCGCTTGCTATCGGCAACGGTCAGGCTCGCACCCACGCTCAAACATCCATCAAGTTCAGGCGACCCTAGCTCGCTGAGAACGCTGAACAGGGCTGAACCTCAGTAGGATCCGCCCATCTGCAGAAGCCGCCCGTGACCATGATCCCGATCGTGATCGAAGAGTCGGGCCGTGGTGAGCGCGCTTTTGATATCTACTCCCGTCTGTTGCGGGAGCGCATCGTCTTCCTGGGCGAACCGGTGACCTCAGAGTCCGCCAATCGGATCGTTGCCCAACTGCTCTTCTTGGAAGCCGAGGATCCCGAGAAGGACATCTTCCTCTACATCAATTCCCCGGGCGGCTCCGTCTACGACGGCCTAGGCATCTTCGACACGATGCAGCACATCAAGCCTGATGTGCAGACCGTCTGCGTTGGTCTGGCTGCCTCGATGGGCGCCTTCCTGCTCTGCGCCGGTGCCAAGGGCAAGCGCAGCAGCCTGACCCACTCGCGGATCATGATCCACCAGCCCCTGGGCGGGGCCCAGGGCCAGGCCAGCGACATTCGCATTCAGGCCGACGAAATCCTCTACCTCAAGAAGAAGCTCAACCAGGAGCTCTCCGATCGCACCGGTCAGCCCCTGAACCGCATCGAGGACGACACCGATCGCGACTTTTTCATGTCCCCCGCCGAAGCAGTCGAGTACGGCCTGATCGACAAGGTGATCGACAAGCGCCCCGTGCGCCCTGTCTGATCGAGCGAAGGCTCCATGGCCCGTGGGCGCGGTCAACGCAGCGGGGCGGTGGGCGGCCGGGGTCGCCCGCCGAGTGAACGTCCTAGCAAAATCTGCCCTGTCTGCCAGCGCCCTTTCCAGTGGCGCAAGAAATGGGCATCGGTTTGGGAGCAGGTGATTTATTGCTCCGACCGCTGCCGTCTAGACAGCAAAAAGCCCGCGGTCAACCCGCGGGCTTTGTTGGGCTTCAGCTTCAGGCCGAGGCAGCTTCGGTGCTGCTCAGCAGAGGAGAGAAGCGCTCCTTCTCGGGGACGGTGGTGAATTCGCTGACGATGGCGCGGAACTCATCGCCATCGAGGCTCTCCTTCTCAATCAGGAGCTCCACAACACGGTCCATGCAAGCCCGGTGTTCGGACACGAGCTTGACCGTTTCCTCGTAGCAGCTCTGAACGATCTTGCGCACGGATGCATCGACGCGAGCTGCGGTGGCGTCGGAGCCATCGCTGCGGGTCATCAGATCGCGGCCCAGGAAAACCTCCTGGTTCCCGGCCTCGAGCGAGCACTGACCCAGGTCACTCATGCCGAAACGGGTCACCATCTGGCGGGCGATGGAGGCGACCTGCTGAATGTCGCCGCCGGCACCGGTGGTGACTTCGGCATAGCCAAAGACCACATCCTCTGCAGCCCGGCCGCCGAGGGCACCCATGATTCGCGCCCGAAGCTGAGCACGGCTCACGAGCATCTGCTCTTCATCGGGGGAGAACCAGGTCAGGCCCTGGGCTTGACCGCGGGGGATCAAGGTGACCTTCTGGACCGGGTCATGGGCTTTGACCAGGGTGCCCACCAGGGCATGGCCAACTTCGTGGTAGGCGATCAGTCGCTTGCTGCGGCCATCGGTGAGGGGCTTGCCCTCCATACCCGCAATGATCCGATCCACCGCGTCATCGATCTCGGCCAGGCCGGTGGCTTCCTTGCGGCGACGGGCCGTGAGGATGGCAGCCTCATTGAGGAGGTTGGCGAGGTCAGCGCCAGAGAAGCCGGGCGTCCGGCGAGCGATGGCCTCGAGGCTGACGTCATCGGCCAGCTTCTTGTCACGGCAGTGCACGTTCAGCACCGCCAGACGGCCCTTGATGTCGGGAACGTCGACTTGAACCTGGCGGTCGAAACGGCCCGGACGCAGCAGGGCGGAGTCGAGAACGTCAGCGCGGTTGGTGGCCGCAATGATGATGATGCCGCTATTGCCCTCGAAGCCGTCCATCTCAGTGAGCAGCTGGTTGAGGGTCTGCTCCCGTTCGTCATTGCCGCCGCCAACACCGGCGCCCCGCTGACGGCCGACGGCATCGATCTCGTCGATGAAGATCAGACAGGGGCTGTTTTCCTTGGCCCGCTTGAACAGGTCGCGCACGCGGCTGGCGCCAACGCCCACGAACATCTCCACAAATTCCGAGCCGGAGAGGGAGAAGAAGGGCACGCCGGCCTCACCAGCGATGGCCTTGGCGAGCAGAGTTTTACCCGTACCAGGAGGGCCCACCAGGAGGACACCCTTGGGGATCTTTGCGCCGACAGAGGTGAAGCGCTCGGGAGTCTTCAGGAAGGTGACGACCTCCTGCAGGTCCTGCTTGGCTTCTTCAACGCCGGCGACGTCGTCAAACATCACACCGGTTTGAGCCTCCATGGCGAACCGGGCCTTGGTCTTGCCGAACTGCATGGCCTGACCGGGGCCACCGGGCATGCCGCCACCGCCACGGCGAGAGAGCAGCACCAGGCCACCGATCAGCAGCAGGGGGAAGAGCAGGTTGCCAAGCAGGCCGAGCGCTGGAGGCGCGGTGCGGGGGGGATGGATGTCAAAGCTGATGCCCTGCTCCTTGAGGTTGTTGACCAACTCAGGGGCAAGACCAGGCAGGTCAACGCGCAGGCGCTGCACGCGGTTGTCCAGGTCGGGATCAACGGCTTCAACAACAGCGGTGCGGCCACCGTCAAAGATGTCCACCGCGGTGACGCGTCCGGCATCGACGTAATCGATGAAGCGGCCGTAGCTCATCCGAGCGACGGCGGCATTCCGCGGTGCCACGGTTGTTCCCGAGGACCGGCTGACTCCACCGAAACCGCCGCCCAGGACTTGCCAGCCGAGGAAGACAGCGACGCTGATGGGCAGGACCCAAAGAGCAATCGTGCGCCAGCGTTGATTCATGGCCGCCTCAGGTGCAGATCTGAATGTTTAACAAGTGTAAAGCGAGCGCGGCCTGTTCTGGGCAGATCTCAGGCGCGGCAGCGCTTTTTCCCTCTCATTCGAGGCTGATCTTTAGGCCGATTGCGGCAAATCAAGCTCAGCCACGCCGGTCAGCTCCTCTGCCAGGAACCGTTCCAGCAGTTCTGGTCCCCCTAAGGAATGGCTCCAAATCTCGACTTCAGAGGCCGGTGGTGCCTCAAATCCCAGGATCTCAACGGGGAAGACCACCCGCTCCAGGAAGAATTGATCGGGTCCAACGCAGCGCAGGATAACCATCCGATCGCTGCGGTTTTGGTACCCACACTGGAGCTGGTTCAAGAGCAATTGGAATCAGTACTGTTATTGACGCCTGTTTCATCGGCCTGATTTGTCGTCGATGAGACCGGCCCTCAAGGTCGCAGGCTTCTTTCGATTTCCTTCAGGTTTACCCCTAGAGACTGCGTAGGGCGGTGATTGGATCCAGTCGAGCCGCACGCCTGGCCGGCAGCACGCCAAAGACCAACCCAATGCTGCCGGAGAGTCCCATCGTCACCAACACACTGCTGCTGCCAATGGCAGCGGGAAGGGGTGTGACGGCCGCCACGATTGCAATGGCGGAGAGGCCCAGGCTGCTTCCAATCAATCCACCCAAGGTGGAGAGCACTAAGGCCTCAACGAGGAACTGACTCAGGACATCACTGCTGCGCGCACCGATGGCTTTGCGCAGTCCGATTTCTGAGGTGCGCTCACTGACCGAGACCAACATGATGTTCATGATCCCGATGCCGCCCACCAACAGCGAGATCGCACCGATGGCGGCGAGCATCAAGGTGAGTCCGCCGGTGATGGTGCCCACAATCGAGAGGGCATCTTTTTGCGAGCGGACAGCGAAGTCGTCCTCCCGCAGGATGTTGTGCCGCTGGCGCAGCAGATTGGTGATCTGGAATTTCGCCGCACCGGTGCTGGCCTCATCCACGGCCTCCACGCTGATGAAGTTCAGGCTCACCCCGTAGGTGGGATCCCGGCCTGAGAGCTTGCTGACCATCGTCGTCAGGGGGATGTAGGCGGCCTCGTCTTGGTTTTGGCCAAAGACAGCACCTTTCGGCGCCATCACCCCAATCACTTCAAAGCCCTGATTGCGAATGCGGATGCGCTGTCCGATCGCGGAGCCAGAGGGCAAAAGTTTTTGCTTGAGGTCAGGTCCAATGACCACGACATTGCGGGCCCCTTCCATGTCCCTCTGGTCGATGAAGCGGCCCCGGGCCACTTCAAATCGCCGCACCGTTAAAAACTCTGGGCTGATGCCTGAAACGGTGGCGCTGGCACTCTTTGCGCCCGCCTGCAGTACGGCGCTGAGGGTGATCTGCGGCACCACCCTGCGAACACTCGGGACCTGCTCGGCGATGGCTTCGGCATCTTCCAAAACCAAGGTCTTAGGAAAATCAATTCCGCGGCGACGGCTGTCGTTGTTGCCCGGGACGACAAAGAGGACGTTGGCCCCCAGCGTGTTGAGCTGACCCTCGGCGAGGTTCTGGGCACCACGGCCGACACCGACCAGGGTGATGACTGAGGCATTCCCAATCACGATGCCCAGCATCGTGAGCAGAGAGCGCAGACGATTGGCCCTCAGGGTGGCCAGGGCCATCCCGACGGTCTCGCGCATAGGGAGCTTGGCGGGCATTGCCGGGATGGCCAGCAGAGCCCCGTTTTAAACGATGCTCGGGTTGAGAACGGTGCCCTTGCCCACGACGCTGACCTTGACCAGGTCGGTCGAACCGCTGACATCAGCGAAGGTTCCGGCGGTCTGAATGACCAGATCCCCTTCCTTGAGCAGGTTTGCCTCGGCTGCCACTTCCATGGCCCGGTTAAAGGTTGCCGCTGCGTTGTCCATGTCGGAGACCAACAAAGGAGTCACGCCCCAGACCAGTTGAAGCTGAGAGGCCACCTTGCTGTCGCTGGTGATGGCCAGGATCGGTGTGCTTGGACGGAATTTGCTGACGTTGCGCGCCGTGGATCCACTCTTGGTCAGCGGAAGGATGGCCGCAGCCTCCAGCTGGCTCGCAATCGAGCTGACGGCGTGAGAGATGGCGTTCGGAACGGTTGAGGCCAGCTGCCCATCGCTGCTGCGGCTGGGGTAGTCCCGCTCGATGCGCCTGGCGATTTGGCTCATGGTGGCCACGGCCTCGACGGGGTAATCACCCACGGCGCTTTCGTTGGAGAGCATCACCGCATCGGTGCCATCGAGGATGGCGTTGGCGACGTCGCTGACTTCTGCGCGGGTGGGCCTGGGGCAGCTCACCATCGAGTCGAGCATCTGGGTGGCGGTGATGACCGGAATCCCCAGGGTGTTGCACTTGCGGATCAGTTCCTTCTGCAGCAGGGGAACTTCCTCGGCGGGCATCTCCACACCGAGGTCGCCGCGGGCCACCATGACGCCGTCGCACATCGGCAGCAGCGCATCCATCTGGTCGATGGCTTCAAATTTTTCGATCTTCGCGACCACGGGCGTGTTGTGGCCGTGGGAACGAATCAGGGCCTTGATCTCCTCCATGTCGGAGGGATTGCGCACGAAGCTCAGGGCCACCCAATCGACCCCCTGGCTCAGACCAAATTCGAGGTCTTCGCGGTCCTTGTCGGTCAGGGCACGGACGGAGAGCTGCACGTCCGGGAAGTTGACACCCTTGTTGTTGGAGAGGACGCCACCAACCGTGACGGTGCAGTGGAGGGTCTGGCTGGACTGCTCCACTTGGTCCACGACCATCTCGACGCGGCCGTCATCCAGCAGGATGCGGCTCCCGGGGACCACTTCATCCGCCAACTTGTCGTAGGTGACGGTGGCGATGGTTTGGCAGCACTCGACGTCCCTAGACGTCAGGGTGAAGGGATCGCCTTGGGCAACGGTGATCGGACCGTCCTTGAAACGGCCCAGGCGAATCTTGGGGCCCTGGAGGTCCTGGAGGATCCCGATGTGAACCCCCATCTCCGCGGCAACCTTGCGGATGGTGCTGATCCGCGCTGCGTGCTCGCTGTGGTCGCCGTGGGAGAAATTCAGGCGAAAGGTGGAGGCACCTGCCTCAATCAGGCGCCTGAGCTGCTCAGGCGATTCGGTGGCGGGACCGATGGTTGCCACGATCTTGGTGCGACGCGTGAGATCGGGCAGGGCCATTCGGGGGCGCCAAAGGGAGAAGCGACACTATCATCGAGGCCCTCCAGCGCTGTCGTACCAATGGATCTGAATGCTTATCAGCAGGGTGCGAGGCAAACGGCCCGCTATCCCGATGTGGGCTCCAACCCCATCTACCCAACCCTGGGCCTCTGCGGAGAATCCGGAGAGGTCGCGGACAAGGTCAAAAAAGTGCTGCGCGATAGCGGTGGCGAGTTTTCCGCGGAGGTCCGGGAGTCCTTGAAGCTCGAGCTCGGTGATGTCCTTTGGTACGTCGCTCAGCTCGCCAGTGAGTTGTGCTTCAGTCTCGATGAGATCGCCCAGGCCAACCTCGACAAATTGGCCAGTCGCGCCGCCCGTAACGTGATCGCTGGAAGCGGCGACCACCGCTAAGCAGCTGGATGGAGTCAGGCTGGATGCAGATGCACCTATCGCTCTCACGGGCCCTCGCTCGAGCGCTGAGCGCAGTACTCGTCGTTGCTTGCACAGTCTTCGGCGCCGCCCCTGGCGCCTTGGCCGCTGGTCTGAGCGTTCACGACGTGAGCTTGGACCCCTGTCCTGCTGAAGATATCGGAGCTCAACCGCAGCTCAAGCGGCCCAGTGGTGCCAGTTGTTTTGTGCTGCGGGGCAGTGTCGATAACCCTGGTCGCAAGACGGTATTTGACACCGATGTCTTTGCCCAAATCCTGGACGCCAGCGGCGAACCAGTGCTTCAGAACCGTTCCCGAGTCGGCTCCATCGGCGATGTCGAGCAGGGCACCTCAAGCTTTGCCCTGCGTCTGGCTGTCCCAGCGGGCACCCCAGGACCGTTCAGCTTCTCCAACGTGAAAGCGCGCGGCTTCAGCGCTCCTGTTCGGACCCGTGCGGGTGAGTTTGATGACCTGCTGCCGTTGGAGCAGGCCGTCGCCGACGTGGATCCTGCTTAGAAGAAGGCTGGATAGAAGTAACCCCGGCTCTGCTCCAGCAAGCTTTGGAGTAACTGAAGGGCCAGGAAAGCCACGATTGCTGAGAGGTCCAGGCCGCCCAGGGGGGGGATCAAACCGCGAAACACCCCGAGGTAGGGGTCGGTGATTGCACTCACGGTGGACAGCACTGGATTGCTCCAGTCGAGATTGGGGAACCAGCTCAGCAGCACCCGAACGAACAGCACGAGCGTGTAGATCGAGAGCGTTTGGATCAGGACGCCGATCAGATCGCCGAGGATGGACATGGCTGCAGCTGCGTTAGATCCACTCTATTGAGTGTGTGTGGAGGCTGGGATTGCCCTAGGCGGCCTGCTCCCACTCTTCATCGCTGACCTCGGCTACGGGACTGGCGGGATCTGGCTTGACCGCCTTGCGCTGGGCCACCAGCTCATCGGTCTTGACCGAGAAGGTTCGATGGAACTTCTCACTGAGGCTCAACCAGAAGGACCGTCCCTCGCTTTGGCGTTTGCGCTCGATGAAGTTCTGGGCCAGCAGCTCCTTGATGTGGTCGTAGGCCCCTGATCCCCGCAGGTCCACCAGATCGGACTGCAGGATTCGCTTTTTGATGGCAATCGTGGCCAAGGTGCGCAGGGCCGCTGTGGAGAGGTCCACCGGCAGCAGGTTCTGCACCAGATCCCCCAGGCCATCCCGCAGTTGCAGGCTGTAGCGCTTGCCCTCCTGGCGAATCTCGAGAGCGGTGTCCCTGTGGGCGTAGTCGGCCATCAGGGTGATCAGGCCCATCTCGACCTCATCACGACTGGCGCCTGCGATCTCGGCTAGCTCGCCCTGGGTCAGAGCCCTGCCCTTGAGATAAAGGATGGCCTCGAGGCGTGCGGGTAGCGAGAGATTGCTGCCGGCCCGTTGCAGGGCAATCGTGTCGCCTTCAGCGGGGATGGGCTCTTGGGTGTCGCCTGCCATATCCCCGGGCTGAACAGTGCGTTGCTCGAAAGTTATCCCACGCTCAAGCTGCCGGCCAGCTCACCCAGGAAGAGGCGATAGGCCGGATTGCTGGTCTCATCGGCGTACTGATAGCCCAGTCCATCGAGGAAGCTCTGCCATTCGTTCATCTCCGCCTCGGGCACCTGGACCCCGACGACGATGCGGCCGACGTCTGCCCCGTGGTTCCGGTAGTGAAAAATGCTGATGTTCCAGTTGGGATGCAGGCTGGTCAGGAAGCGCATCAGTGCGCCCGGTCGCTCCGGGAATTCGAAGCGGTAGAGCAGTTCCCGACCATGGCCAGCGGCCTCACCCGTGCTGGCCGGTAGCCGACCGCCGACCATGTGCCGCAGATGGAGCTTGGAGAGCTCGTCGTTGGAGAGATCCAGGCAGGGGAAGCCGGCTTCCCTCAGGCTGTGGATCAAGGCCTGTTCATCGGAGCTGCCGCTGGTTTGCACCCCAACAAAGATGTGGGCTCGACTGGGGTCGGCCAGTCGATAGCTGAATTCGGTCAGGCTGCGCTGCCCCAGCAGGGTGCAGAACTGACGCAGGCTTCCGGCCTGCTCCGGGATCTCGACCGCCAACATCGCTTCGCGGTCTTCGGTGATCTCGGTGCGCTCCGCCACAAAGCGAAGGCGATCGAAGTTCATGTTGGCCCCGCAGGCCACGGCCACCAGGGTCTGTCCCTCGCGCTGACGGCGGCTGATGTCAGCCTTCATTCCCGCCACCGCAAGGGCACCGGCCGGCTCAAGAATCGAGCGGGTGTCTTCAAAGACGTCCTTGATGGCGGCGCAGATGGCGTCGTTGTCGACGGTGACCATGGCGTCGACGACAGTTCTGGCCAGCTCAAAGGTCTGAACACCGACCTCTCGTACGGCGACACCATCGGCGAACAGTCCGACCTGCTCGAGCTTCACCCTCTCCCCTAGGGCCAGGGAGCGGGTCATGGCATCGGCATCAACCGGTTCCACCCCGATGACCTCAACGCTGGGCCAGAGGCTTTTGACGTAGGCGCCAATGCCAGCGATCAGGCCACCTCCGCCGACGGCGATGTAGATCGCATCGGGGGGCTCAGAGCACTGTCTGAGGATCTCCAGCCCAATGGTCCCCTGGCCTGCGATCACCTCAGGGTCATC
Source organism: Synechococcus sp. CB0205 (assembly GCF_000179255.1). Classification (NCBI taxonomy): domain Bacteria; kingdom Bacillati; phylum Cyanobacteriota; class Cyanophyceae; order Synechococcales; family Synechococcaceae; genus Synechococcus; species Synechococcus sp. CB0205. The sequence continues at coordinate 27,008 of NZ_ADXM01000052.1, read as the reverse complement.
AAAGGGATGAATAAAGGTCAGCCCTCGCTCATCGGCCAGTCGGTAGGCCTCCGCGCAGGCGGCGTCATAGGTGTCGCCCTCCAGCACCACCTCAGCTCCCCGGGCCGCCACGGCCCTGACCTTCATCTCTGGGGTGGTCACGGGCATGATGATCACCGCTCGACAGCCCAAGCGCTGGGCGCCCAGGGCCACGCCCTGGGCATGGTTTCCGGCGCTCGCAGCGATCACGCCCCGCTCCAGCTCCGATGGGCTGAGGCTGGCCATCTTGTTGTAGGCGCCGCGCAACTTGAAACTGAAGACCGGCTGCAGGTCTTCCCGCTTCAGCAGAACGGTGTTCTTCAGCCGCCTGGAGAGGTTCGGCGCTGCATCGAGGGGCGACTCGATGGCCACGTCGTAGACCCTGGCCCGCAGGATTCGTTGCAGCATCTCCATGCCGGAGCCGGAGTTCTGGTTGGGGCCGGTGGCTGTCATTGCGACTGGACGATCACACCAGTCTCGCAAGCTCTTGGGATCGGTCTAGGGGTAGCCAAATCAACCCCAGAGGACGTCCGGCTCCGCGTAGGCTGAACCCCAATCTTGGCCGCAGGCATGCATCTCAGAGAGCTGACGCATCCGAATCAGCTGCATGGCCTGAGCGTCACTGAGTTAGAGGGCATTGCCCGTCAGATCCGAGAACGCCACCTGGAGGTGGTGAGCACCAGCGGCGGACACCTCGGTCCTGGCCTGGGCGTTGTGGAACTGACCCTCGCCCTCTATCAGACCCTCGACCTCGACAAGGACCGCGTGGTCTGGGATGTGGGCCACCAGGCCTATCCCCACAAGCTGATCACTGGTCGCTACAAGGATTTCCACACCCTGCGTCAAAAAGACGGGGTTGCGGGCTACCTCAAGCGCTGCGAAAGCTCCTTTGACCATTTCGGTGCAGGCCACGCCAGCACTTCGATTTCTGCCGCCCTGGGCATGGCCCTGGCCCGTGATCAACGCGGTGATGATCTCAAGAGTGTTGCCGTCATTGGTGATGGCTCTCTAACCGGGGGCATGGCCCTGGAGGCCATCAACCACGCAGGCCACCTCCCCAAGACCCGCCTTTTGGTTGTCCTCAACGACAACGACATGTCGATTAGCCCCCCCGTCGGGGCGCTCTCGACCCACCTGAACCGGATGCGGCATAGCCGTCCGCTGCAGTTCCTTCAGGACAACGCGGAAGAGGCGATCAAGCACTTGCCGTTCATGCACGGTGAGCTGCCGCCGGAGCTCAAGAACCTCAAAGAGAGCATGAAGCGGCTCGCCGTCCCCAAGCTGGGCGCGGTCTTTGAGGAACTGGGCTTCACCTATATGGGCCCGGTCGACGGCCATGACATCGCAGGTCTGATCGACGTCTTCGAGCAGGCCCACGCCCATGAGGGTCCGGTGCTGGTGCATGTGGCCACCACCAAAGGCAAGGGCTACGCCTTCGCTGAGGCGGATCAGGTGGGCTACCACGCCCAGAGTGCATTCGATCTAGCGACCGGCAAGGCCTACCCCTCCAGCAAGCCCAAGCCCCCTAGCTACAGCAAGGTCTTCGGCCAGACCCTGGTCAAACTCTGTGAGCAGGATCCCAGGGTGGTGGGAATCACGGCCGCCATGGCCACGGGCACGGGTCTTGACCTTCTTGAAAAGGCCCGCCCCCAGCAGTATTTCGATGTCGGCATCGCTGAGCAGCATGCCGTGACCATGGCGGCTGGCATGGCCTGTGAAGGACTGCGCCCCGTTTGTGCGATCTACAGCACCTTCCTGCAGCGCGCCTACGACCAACTCATCCATGACGTCGGCATCCAGAACCTGCCGGTCACTTTTGTTTTGGATCGCGCCGGCATCGTCGGTGCCGATGGCCCCACGCACCAAGGCCAGTACGACATCAGCTACCTGCGCTGTGTTCCGAATTTCACGGTCATGGCGCCGAAGGACGAGGCCGAGCTGCAACGGATGATGGTGACCTGCTTGAACCACAGTGGTCCGACCGCCCTCCGCATTCCGCGGGGTGAAGGGGAAGGAGCCCCCTTGATGGAAGAGGGATGGGAGCCCCTGGAGATCGGACGCGGTGAACTGCTCACCGATGGCGATGATCTGCTGATCGTGGCCTATGGCTCGATGGTGGCTCCGGCCATGGCCACAGCCGGTCTGCTGCAGGAACAGGGCGTCCGCGCGGCGGTGATCAACGCCCGCTTCCTACGCCCGCTGGATGAGGCGTTGATCCTGCCGATGGCTCGCCGGATCGGCAAGGTGGTGACCATGGAAGAGGGCTGCCTCGCCGGTGGCTTCGGCGCCGCTGTGGTCGAGATCCTCAACGACAAGGACGTGCTGTTGCCGGTGCACCGGATTGGTATCCCGGATGTGCTGGTGGACCACGCCACACCGGCCCAAAGCAAGGAGGCCCTGGGCCTCACCCCGGTCCAGATGACCGAGTCCATCCTGGATCGCTTCGGCACCTTGAAGCGCCAGGCTGTGGGTGTCTGAAGCGCCTCGCGATCAGAGAACCTGGGATGTGCTGATTGCGGGCGCCGGTCCTTCCGGCTCTCGCTTGGCACAGCAGTTGAGTGCAGCTGGCGCCACGGTGCTGCTGGTGGAGGCCCTGGAGGACTTCTCGAAGAACGCCTTCAGCAGTGCCGCCCTGCCGCTCAGCGCCGTCGAGCGTTGGCAGCTGCCCGAGTCGGTGATCGCCTCTCGCTGGGACCAGTGGCAGCTCTTTGGGCCGGGGGAGAGTCGCCGTTGCTGGGCGGCCGATGCACCACTCGGCGTTGTTTTGGACTTTGCGGCCCTGCGGCGCTGGTTGGCAGATCAGGCCCTGGCTAGCGGTACGCAACTCCAGCTCGGCTGGAGGGTCTGCGCCACCGAGACCCTGAGCTCCGGTCTCGCCCAGACGCAGCTGCGGGGCCCGGGGGGCCGTGAAGCAGTGATCACCAGCCGTTTCGTGGTCGATGCCACCGGAGAAAAACGTGTGCTCATGGGTGAACCACGCCACCACCCCCTGGTCAGTGGCTCAGGGGTGGAGTGGGTGCTCCAGGTTCCCGTCGAGCGCTGGCAGGACTGGACCGGGCGCCTGAGTTTCATGCTCGGCAGTCGTTGGGTTCCCCAGGGCTATGGCTGGGTCTTTCCCATGGAGCCCGGGCGCTTAAAGGTAGGCGTCTGCCGCCTGCACGACAGCGGGCGCTCGCAACCGCCGCTCCACCAATTGCAGCTGCAACTGCTCGATCGCCTGGGGCTGACTGGCGACACCGTGGTGGATCGCCATGGGGGCCTGATCCGCAGCACGATTCGTCGCCGTGAAGCCCATCAACGTGGTGCTCTGGTGGGATTGGGCGACGCGGTCAGCACCGGAAATCTGCTCGGTGGCGAAGGCATTCGCCATGCCCTGACCAGTGCCGATGTTCTTGCACCCTTCCTGCTGGGGGCGCTGGCTGGGCGAGGCCGGCCCCTCGCGAGCTATCCCAAACGTTTGCGCCAACAGCTGGGGTGGCGCTGGTCCCTGAGCGGCCGTCTGGCCCAACGCACCTGGCTCGGTCTCTCCGGTGAACCGGCCGATCGTCGTTTGGAGCGTCTACTCGAGGGGTTGCAGACAACGGCCAGTGCCGATGCACTCTCGCAGTTGTTGTTTGATTACCGCTTCGAGCGCTATGGATTGCGGGCCCTGCCCTACCTGCTGGGCTGGGCATCCATGGCCACAAAAAAGCCCCCCTGCAGGAGGGGGGCCTCAGACGACTGAACGAAGGAGCGTGGATCAGACCACGCCGCGGGCGGCCAGGCCGAGGATCGCGCCCATGCCGAGGATGTGACCGAAGGAGGTGGTGGCCAGCAGAGCGGCGTGGCTCATGCCGCCAAACATGGCTGCGTTGGGAAGCTGTGCACCCTCGTTGGGGTACTTGATGGTGGCCTTGCCGATGCCGATGGCGATCACGTTGGCGATGATCATCACCAGGCCCACCTTGGGAGACCAGGCCACGGAGGCGGGGGCGATAGCCAGCAGAGGAGCGAGCATCGAAATCTTTGGGTGACACCTCATCTTCCGAGCGGCGCAGGCCAATGGCCCCCTTCGCTTAAGACTTGTTCACCCCCTTGGGCATGAATCCCAGCAGGATCATCACGTTGCTGACGGTCAAGAACAGCTCTGCGCCCCCATGCAATGGATCCACATCGGCCAACTGACGGCCGTAGAGCCCTTCGGCCAGCAGGGCCGCTGCAATCGTGATCAAGACAAAGATCAAGGTGAAGCCAAAGCCCCAGAGGGCTAGGGGTGGAACGCGTTTGGACTTCCAGGCCCACCAGAGAAAGGCCAGGTAAGGGAACAGTGAGGCCGCGAACAGGGACGAGGGATCAACACTCCCGAGTTGGCTCAGACCAGCGCTGAGAGCTTGGATCAGCCCGTTCATCCCAGGGTTGCCCGCTTGCGCTGGAGATTCCAGGCCGCCAGAGCCATGGCAGCGTTGCCAAGGACGGTGCAGCCGGCCTGCAGGACGACCAGTCCGTAGAGCTCCTGGGCGTTATCAAAGAGGTGCCAGGTGCAGGCGGCCATGGCACTGATCAACGCTGGAACCATGGCCAGCGCTAGCCAGTTCCACTCCGGCTCTCCGCGCCGTTGGCCCCACCGTTGAATGGCCAGCATGGCCAGTCCCCACTCCAACACTGAGGCCACATGGATCCACCAGGTGGGTAGGGAAAGTGCGTGCATGGGCCGTTTCTAGCGGCCGCTTAGACGACGTGGGTGCTGAGGTGCTCGAAGACGGTCTGCAACACCGCAGCCATCTCGGGCTTGAGTTGGCAATCCGGGGTCGTTTTCGATGCCAGAAGAAGCAAGGCGCAGGCATCGACCAGCTGGGAGGCTTCAGCCGTGGTCATGCTGACCAGGTGCTCTTCTCCGCAGTGGGTGACATTCAAACCGGACAGGCGTTGATGTAACGCACGCTACCGAAAAGAACGTTTCGCTTTCAAAGCGTGTGAATTTCTTCGGTTTTGTAATCAGTGTTGAGCGGATTGTTTTGCCGTGATGCTGAAGCTTTCGCGCCGGTGAAAATCGGCTTCACTGGCGCAGTGCTTCAACGCCCAAAAGCTGCATCCCTGGTGGTGTAACGCGACAACGGCCGTCAGAGAGCATTCCAGTTGCTCAAAGGCTTTCTTCAGATCCAGGCAAACCTCGGACTCCAGGATCAAGGCCGAATCCAGTTCCTGCCGGCGGCTGTTGATTCCTTTGACCTGGATCCCCGTTTCGATGGCCAACCCCTGCCTGTAGTCCTCCAGCCTGTAGAGGTTCCAATCACCACTGGGACTGAGGTTGAACTCCCAGTAGGGACGCTGGCCCGGAACGCCAAAAAAAGCTTCGAGGCAGGTGCTCTGCCAAAGACCGTCTACACGCTTGGGCTCGGCTGTTGCTTCCGGGCAAACCAGTTGATCGCTTGGGCCCTGCAACCTGAACTGCAGTTGCAGCTCGGAATCGCACAGAACGAGATTCGCTTCAACACTGCAGTCCTGGAGGAACACTTCGTGTTGAAAGGGCTGCAGGCGAAGCACGCTTACAGGGCAGCAGGGGCCTGGTTGCTCAGGCCCACCAGCAGCGTTTGCAGCAACTCCCACTGCTCTTCGATGCTCTGGGTGAGTGCAAATTGCACGCGGGCGCGTTTGAGGTTTTGTCCGGGCGTCTTCACCTTGAAATAGGCATCGCCATTGAGGTGATCCGTGAAGAAGCGAAGACCTAGTTCGAAGCTGATCAGTCGAGCGGCTTCGGGGATGAAGCGACGATCCGATGCCGTCAGCATCGAACCGGCCGCCTCGAGGTAGCCCCGCAGGATGGCTTCGGCTAATCCCAGATCAAAACTGACTTGATCGGGGCTGCTGGCCTCCTCGCCAGCCCGGTTGCAGCAGGAGCGCAGGCAATCTCCGATGTCGTACTGCACCAGTCCTGGTTTCACCGTGTCGAGATCGATCAGGGCGACGGCCTCGCCCGTCTCTGTGTCCAGCATCACGTTGTTGATCTTGGGATCACCGTGAATCGGCCGCTCCTGCAGTTCGCCGCGCTCCTTGGCCTGCTCGAGGACGGAGCAGAAGCCTTCGCGCTCGCGAATAAAGGCAATGCAGAAGTCGGCGTCCTCGCAGGGCTCGGCTTGTGTGCGTACCAGCGCCTGCCGGTACTGATCGAGGTAGCGAGGGGTGATGTGGAACCCCTCGAGGGTGTCGTGGAGAGTCTCGGTGGGGAGGTCGTGGATCAGTTGATGAAAGCGACCGAGCCCCCGGCCCAGTTCGTAGGCCTGCCGCTCATCCTCAATCGCATCAACGCTGCGGGCCTGGCCGATGAAGCTCATGCAGCGCCAGACCTTGCCCTCTTGGCAGCGATGCCAGGGATCGGCTGAGCCCCTTGGCGCCAGCAACTGCGGGTGCTCCCAGCGGGAGCTCTGCGGTGGCTGCTCCTTCCCTGCGATATGCGCCTGCAGGGTCAGCAGGTTGCGCATCACCTGCTCCGGTGAGCCAAAAACCGCTGTGTTGATCCGCTGCAAGACATACGCTCCGCGAGCGGTCTCGACCAGATAGGTGTCGTTGACATTGCCGCTTCCCAGGGGGCTGACCTGCAACACGGTCCCTGGGGGATGAAAGACCTCAGCGGCCTCCAGGAGAGCGGCATCCATCAGATGACGCTGTCACGGAAACAGCCTTGTCCTGAGGACTCGGGGTCAGCTGTTCGAGAGGACCGGCCTAGCTGGCCGTGCTCTCCCGTTGAATCTCCCGCTGAAGCTGGTAGCGGATCTGGTCCGGTGCCTTGTACTGACGGGGAAGGCAGTTGTGCAGGGTCTCGAGCCTGCTCCAGACCAGGGTTTTTTCGATGCCGGCGGTCGAACGTCCTTCGAGCAGCAGCTGTTTCAGGGCCTTGCGGTAGAGGAAGTATTTGGACTCCAGCTCACCAATCGTTAGACCTTCTGAACTCGCTGTCATCTGAAGGCCCTGTACCAGCCTTCAACCTACGCGAGTGACCGGGTGCCCTGGGCGACAGCGTTGCAGAGCCAAATCAAAAAACTTTCTCTCGATTGATTGCCCGCGCTCCATGAAGCGGCTCTCATGGACCCACCTTTGGGGCTGCCGCATGCTTGCTGCCGTTGCCAACGCCGCGCTCTTGCTGCTCTACGGAGTGGTGGGTCTTCAACTCGTGCGGGCCTTTCTGAGCCATCGGCGCCGTCTGCGCCAGAAGACCAAGCGCTTGATCCTCGAGTTGGCCTACTCCGCGGACGAACCAACGAACGCTCCAGCTCCCTTGGGGCGCGACCGCGATTGGGCCGCTTAAGGCAGCTGGTTTGGTTTGTGGCTGATCACGGCAAAGAACGGGTCACCCGGCTGACCGAGCAGCCCCATCACGCCAGCGGCCTTTGTGGTTTCTGCGATTCGCTCGGTTGACTGCCAGCCTTGGGCCTCCAGGACCCCTGCGACGTAATCGAGATGGTCCTGATCGCTGCTATCGGTCCAGATCAGGGGTGCTTTGGTGAAGAACATCCGGTTGGAGAAGGCAACGATCACCTGACCGCCAGGCCGCGTCAGCCGCAGCAGTTCACTGGCGATGGCCTCGGGATATTGGAGGTACTGCCAGCCGGCGACGATCAAGGTGGCGTCCACGCTGCTGCTGGGTAGTTGTAGTTCCTGGTTTTGGTTGAGGTTTTGCAGCCAGTAGCTATCCAGGCGGGGGTTGGCCGCGAGTTCTTTCTCGTTTAAACCGTGCCCGATCACCCGCTCGAGGGCCTTGTCCTCTGGAAGGTGTGAGACCCAGCTGGACATCAAATCCAGCACTACGGCGTTCTTTGGAATCCGCTCTGTGTAGAGCGCGGTGAGCCGTGTGCGGAAGGCCTGGTCAAGGTGATGCACCAGCCGCGGCTCGGCATAAAACAGGACGTCATCGGATCCGTCCCACTTGCGCCTCTGGGACTCCTCCAGCACCAGAACGGTCATGGCTGATTGATCGGTCGCTGCAGTCTGCAACCTGAGCGCGAATGCTGTAGGCATGGGCGCAGCGGCCCTGAATCCATGACCCGATCCGTTGGCTTGGTTCTTGCTGCAGCCCTGGCAGGACTGGTGGCCTGTGCCTCCCCCAACGAGGCCCAAAGCAATGCTGCTCCCGCCGCCGCGCCGCGGCGGCAACCCCGCAGTTACCCAACGGTTCCGCGTGCTGCAAGCGAGACCGCGCGTCGACTGGCTGCGCTTGAGCGCCAGTTGCGCGATCCGCAGACGCCAGCGGACCAACTCCCGGATTTGGCCCATCAACAGCAGGTGATCTATCGGGTTCTCTCGCTTGATCGACAGCGCAGTCAGGCGGTCCTGGATCAACTCCCAACCCGTTGGCGTTCCGTGGCCGAACGGCACCTGGCGGCGAGACGTGCGTTTCTGGCGATGAGCAAACGCCGCCCTGCCCAGGTGCCGGCCTGGCGGATTATTCCCCCCGAACCCCTGCCCCAGTTACTCGCCCACTACCGCAAGGCCGAAGCCGCGACAGGGATCGAGTGGGAGGTGCTCGCGGCGGTCAACTTGGTGGAGACCGGGATGGGACGCATTGACGGCGTCTCCATTGCCAATGCCCAGGGCCCGATGCAGTTCTTGCCAACCACCTGGGCGGAGCCAGGCATCGGCCGAGGGGACATCCGTAATCCCCATGATGCGATTCAGGCAGCGGCCCGTTATCTCGTGCGCCGCGGCGGTCTCAAGAACATTCGCCGTGGTCTCTGGGGCTACAACAACAGCGATCTCTACGGCGAGGCTGTTCTCCTCTATGCCTCCTTGATTAAGGAGGATCCCCAGGCCTTGGTGGGCCTTTATCACTGGGAGATTCACTACAACGCCCAGCAGGGGGATCTTTGGCTTCCTGTTGGCTACGAACAACTCCAACCCCTGCCTGTCGATCGCTACCTGCAGTTGCACCCCCGCAGCGCTCCTCCCAGGAAGCCAGGATGAGCGCACCCGCTCCTTGAGCTGTGACTGCTTCTTCCTCTGGATTCCAGCTCCCACTGACGGAGCAGTCCCTGCGTCAGCTGTTCACCAAGCCCTATGGCGCACCGGCCCCGAGCCATGGGCAATGGAAAGCGGTGTATGCACCGGATGTGCATTTTGAGGATCCCACCCAGTCCCGCGATGGACTTCAGGCCTACCTCGATGCCCAGGATGGCCTGGTGAACCGTTGCGATGATGTCTACCTGGCTCCGCACGCCGTCGCCCTGAGCGGCCAAACCGCTTTTGTCGAATGGACGATGGGGCTGAAGATCAAGGGCATTGAGTTCGTGTATCCGGGCGCGACGCGACTGCGGCTCAATGACCAGGGTCTGATCGTTGATCACCGCGACTATTTCGACTTTGTCGGCCCAACGTTTGCCCCTGTCCCCTTGATCGGTGGTTTTGTGCGCTGGCTCTACAAACGCTTCGTGGACTAAGTCTCAGGCGCTCGGTTGATCCTCCGCCAATTCAGCCACCATGACCGCTGCACAGGTTTGTTCCATCAGCTCCTGGTAGCAGGGCTCATCCGGCCGCATCTCGGCCAGTGATGTCCAGCACTGGATCACCCCCGCGCGAACCGCACGGCGCTTGATCGGCCGGCGTTCCCCTGGCGGTACGGGAGACGTCTCCAGCCAGTCGTCGATACAGCTATGCATCGCCGCAAAGACATCGGCCATCCCATTGGTTGCGTATTGAGCCGTGACCAGGTCATGGGCGACAAGCAACCCGGCCTGTCGTCCCAGGCGATCGCTCGCCGTCTGCTCATCCGTCGTCGCCCCAAAGCGAGCATCCAGCCAGGTGCTGAGCTGGATTGAGGTTTCAAGGCTGATTCCAGACTGGAAGAAGGGAGTCATGGATGGGGGCATCTGTGTACGTCCTACCCGCGTTTGGAATGGGACCAAATCTCGAAGTCCATCGAGAACTTTTCGCGAAGGAAGTGGCGGAAGTCCGTGTCTGGGGTCTCATCGAGGCCGGGGCCTGCACGACGCTCGATCGCCTCATCCACAAGGATGGCGATGGCCTTTGAGATCGAGTGGCGCTGCTCCTTTGAGAAGTCGCGAACCCAGTGCGCTGCGGCCTCGCTCAGGATGACTTGGTGGCGTTCGCTGGCCAATCTCTGACCTGGACCTCCCGGCAATCCTACACAGTCTGTGTATTCAGTGCAAGGCTGGGTCTGGACTCAGCTGCTGGCTGACGTGTAGTGACGCAGCGCGAATTGCCAGAAGAGGCGACTGGCGATCAGGCTCCCCGCGGCCATCAGCACTGATCCCAGGGCCCAGTGCCAGGACCCCTGACCCAGAAGGGCCTGGGAGGGAACGGTAGTCATGAAGGCCACCGGCAACACAAAAACGAACACCAGCCGTAGAGCCGGTGGGTAGGCACTCACCGGATAGCGCCCCGCCACGAGCGTGTAGCGGAGAACTTCAGTGGCATTCCAGACCTTCACGAACCAAATCGAGAGGGCTGCGAGTGAGAACCAGAGGCTGTAGAGAATCGCAGCACCACTGGCCAGCAAGAGTCCACCCAAGAGCAAGGACTGAGGGCGGATTTCGGGTAAGCCCAGGACCACCAGGACGCAACCAGCCAGCAAACCTGGAGCGCCCCAGGGGGAGAAGCAGCGCAGGGACAGCCAGAGCTGCGAGTCCACCGGTTTCAGCAGCACGAAATCCAGGGTGCCCTGCTGAACGTGGTTCACGATCTTGCTGAGGTTCGGCTGGAGCAGGCAGCTCGTGAAGCCATCGAGCAGCGTGTAAAGCCCGAGGACGATGAGCGCTTCATTCCAGGTCCAGCCCCCAAGGGTGGACTGCCCAGAAAACAGCAGAGACAGCACAAACAGGCTTCCGGCCAGATTTCCGAAAACAGAGAGGCACTCCAGAACGAGGTTGAGCTGGTACTCGCTCTCGGACTCCAATGAGCTGCGCCAGAACTGCAGCAGCATCGCCAGGGTTTTGGAGCGTCTCATGCGCCCATGGCTCCGTAGCGCCGCAGTCCCCTCTGCCAGCCCCAGCAAAAGAGGGGGCTGAGGATCAGACACCAGATCAGCAGGCTCAAGTACCCACCGCCCAGGTCCACCGGTAGCCCTGAAAGCAGCCGTGCCGGGAAGTCGACCATCGCTGGAAAGGGTGTGGCGAGGGCGAAGCGCTGCACGGCAGGCGGAAAGGTGTCGAGTGGTGCCACCAGCCCCGAGAGGAAGAGATAGGGAATCACCAGGAGGCGATCCAAAGCCGCAGCGCGCTCACTCCAAAAACAGAGCATGCTGCTGAGGGTTTGCAGCAAAAACCGCAGGACGAACGCGCCCCACAGGGCCATGAGGCCAAGTAGCAGTTCCTGAAGACTCGGCCTCCAGAGCAACCCTGGATCGACCGCACTCAACGCCAGGAGCATGAGGGCCACAAAGGGGATGCGTGTGGCCTGTTCCGCAAGGTGTGCCGCGAAGTAACGCCACAGGGGTTGGAGCGGTTGCAGCAGAAATGGCGACAACTTGCCGCTGACCACGTCCTCTTCAAAGACATGGATCAGCCAGACCACGCTGAACTGGCGGACGATGAACGCCGCCACGAAGTAATGCCGCAGTTGTGCGGGACTCCAGCCCGCCTGACTGGCCGCACCGCTGTTTTGCCAGACCCCAAGCATGATCAGTGGCAGAACACCGGAGAGGGCCCAGAGAGCGATCTCGGCGCGGTACTCCAGCATGTAGGCGTATTGAGTGCTCAGCAGCGTCCGGGCGATCCGTAGTGACGCACGGGGCGAGCGCACGCTTAGTTCCGTCCTGCCTGTTGGAAGAGGCTGCGCATCAGCTCCTCGATCGGCGGATCATTCACTTCAAGGTCCAGGACCTCAAAGCGACTGAGAAGCGCGGCTATCGAATCCGTCAGCTGATCCCGTGGCACCAGCAGTTGAACCTGATGGTCCTGATGGGACTCGACGGTTCCGAACGCTTCAAAGGCCTCGCGCGGCTGGGGCTGATGCAGCTCCAGTCGGACCTGGCGATGGGGGCTGAGTTTGCTGGTCAGGGCATCCAAGGGGCCGTCATGGAACAACGCCCCCTCGTGGATCAGCAGGACCCGCTCGCAGAGGGCCGTGATGTCCCCCATGTAATGGCTCGTCAGCAGGATGGTTGCCCCAGTGCGCTGGTTGTAGGTGGCAAGGAAGTCGCGAACCCTCCCCTGGGCCGTGACATCCAAACCCAAGGTGGGTTCATCCAAAAACAGCACCCGGGGCTGGTGCAGCAATGACGCCAGCAGTTCGGCTTTCATGCGCTGGCCGAGCGACAGCTTTCGCACGGGGCGATTCAGTTCCTCCCCCAACTCCAAGAGATCCGCCAGTTCACTGACCCGGCGCTTCATCTCCCGTTCGGGGATGCCATAGACCGCCGCATTGACCCGGATTGAATCCCAAGGAGGCAGGTCCCAGATCAGCTGTTGCTTGTTCCCCATCACCAGGGTGATGTCCTGCAGGAAGCCAGGCTGGCGCCGTTGCGGGATGGCTCCGGCGACCCGCAGCTCACCAGCACTGGGGTGAATCAGCCCGCTGAGCATTTTTAAGGTCGTGGTTTTCCCCGCCCCATTCGGACCAAGGAACCCCACCATCTCTCCTTCCTGGATCCCAAAGCTGATGGCCTTAACGGCATCAAGGTCCCGGTAGCGGCGTCGCAGCAGGTGACGAATGGTGCCCTGCAGTCCCGGTTGTTTCTCGGCAATCCGGTAGGTCTTGCTGAGGCCCCGCGCCAGGACCATGGCGTTGGTGGAGCTGCTCAACGTCAGAGCTCGATGCAGGCCTTGGCCTGCTCCCCCAGGGGATCAATGAATTCGACATCGAGCGTCGACTGGAGTTCCTGGGCCTGGCGCACCCGTTCACAGGCCAGATCGTTTTCGCCGCGGTTGAACAGATCCTCTGCCTCATCCGTGAGCGTCTGCAGCTGCAGCTCTTGCTCCTGGCGTTGACGCTGCTGTTCGTCCGAAACCGCTGGTTGAGGTTGGTTCTTTGGTGGCGATTGACGGGCTGCGGGGCCACAACTCACCAACAGAGCTCCCAGGGCGATCAGACCGGCCGTTGTCCTCAGGAGCCTGGTCACCCGCCTCATCGCATCTCCCCCTATCCCAGCACCTTGGCTTGCTCGGCCGTGAGACGACCAGCATCCAGCAGGGCCTTGGTGATGCGCTGGATGTCCAGCACAGCATGGAAGTCATAGCCCTTGGCCTTCAGTCGCTCGCGGGCACTTTGATCGCGCTGACCGCCGTGATCGATAAAGACCACGACGTCGTTGACCTGCAAACCGGAGCGCTCCAGCTTGGCAATGCCCTCGAGCACACTGCCGCCACTGATCAAGATGTCATCGATCACGATCACGCGGTCTCCCTCCTGGAAATCCCCTTCGATCAGGCGCCTGGCCCCATGGGCCTTGACTTCCTTTCTTGGGTAGATCAGGGGCTTGTGCAACTGCAAAGCCAGCCCGGTTGCCGTGGGTAGGGCTCCATAGGGAATGCCCGCGATGCGATCGAACTCCAGGCCGTCCATCAGTTGCGCGTAGCCATGGAGCACCCGATGGAACAGGTTCGGATCGGAGATGATCTGCCGCAGGTCGATGTAGTAGTTGAAGACGGCTCCTGAGGCCTGGACGTATTCCCCAAACAACAGGCAGCCGATGTCAAAGAGCTCAACGATGAGCTCCGCCATGGGATCCGAGCTGGTTTGCTCGGACGCTTGATTGGCCAGCCAGAGCTCGCAGGTCTCGGCTTGTTCGGAGCGGTGCTGCTCCATCCAGCTGGTTCGCCTGCGGTTGATGCGACCTTTGAGTGCTTCGGCCTGCTCCGCTAAGTCGTCTTCAACCAGCAGGTTTTGGGGCATGGGAATCAGTAGGCCATCCGCTGAGTTGCTCAGGCCGGCCTCCAGCAGTCCATCGACCCGTTCTTCTTCGCTCCAGATCGAACGCAGCATCAGCACGCGCTCGGGTGCGGCCTGTCTGACCCGAGAGAGGACCTTGGGGTCACTGGTTCCCACCTCCAATAGGACCTGGTCTGGGGTGCCCCAAAGTTGGCTCTCCCGCACGATCTGCAGGAATAGGGGATCGCTGTCGTTGGGGTGGTACTGGATTCGTTTGGCAGCCGGGTTGGAGCTGCGGCAGGTGATGACGACTGCCTTGTCTCGATACAGCAAAAACGGAGCGGCGATGTCCTGACCCGCCAGGGGAGAGAGGGTGACCGCATCGACGCCCAGGTCTTTGAACAGGTATTGAGCGAGGGCCGTTGAAGAATTCAGATCGCCGTGTTTGGCGTCGATGATCAGGGGGAGATCGCGCGGCACCAGATCGCGCACCTCCAGCAGCAACTCCAGTCCGAGTGGGCCCAGGGCTTGGTAGAAGCCGAGGCTGGCCTTGATCGCACAGACGTGGGGACTGGTTTCCTCCACCACCGCCTTAATCCAGTGCCTGGCCTGACTCAGGAAGGAACGGTTGCCCATCCCCCGGCGCAGAGCCCAGCTCTGCAACATCTCGGGGTTCGGGTCGAGTCCCGTCATCAGCAGGGACTGACGCTCTGCGATGGCTTCAGTGAGTTGAACGAAGAAGCCCATCGCCCGCTGGCGGCTTGAGTCGTTGTTAAGGGATCCCTGGCGCCCTGGGAAAGGGCATGACACAGCTCGTTGCAAAACGGAGCAGTCTCATGTGCCCATCAAGGTCGGGGCTGGGGCTTGAACCACGGCAGCCTCAAAGGGGTTCTGGCGACAGAGCCGCTGCAGTTGAGCCTCAGGAGGCTCGCGAGACTCGCTGCCGATGCCTGGCTTCTGGGCTTTGGCTTTGCGATGGTTTGGAACCCACTCAAGCCTCATGAGCTGGCAAGAACTTGAGCGCTTGGTCGTCGATGCGGAGACCCGTCCGCACTTGCGTCACCTGCTGCGGCGCTGCCGCGATGACAACGGTCTCTTGCTGCAGGCTCGTCTCCTGGGCTATCGCATTACCCGCGTCGATCTGCAGCAGGCCTGGCTACAGCACCGCCAGGACGAAGAGCTCAAGTCCTTGCAAGGCTGAGGGGGATAGCTCGGGATCTGGCCCCCAGCGCTGGATGCCAGTGAGAGCCCACGGTTCGATCCGTTCGCTGCATTCCCTGCGTGAATCTCGAGCTCGATCGACGTTGTTTGGAACTCGCGGTCGCGGACCTCAGGGCGCTGCCCAGCTCCGATCGACCGACGGCCATCGGTCATCTGCGCGCGATCGACTCAGCCTTGGCGGAGAAGCTGACTCTGGAGCTGCTCTTTGAGTTCAGCTGACGCTCAGCAGTCCCTCGCCGCCAGCACCTGGGCCTGCCCCTTGCCGTCCCGTCCGATGGGTTGGGGGTCGAAGTCATCAGCACTGACATCAAAACTGCCGCTGTTGCACCAGAGGGTGAGTTCGCGCTTGGTGTAGCTGCCCAGGGCTCTCCCCTTGCCCTGTTGCATCGCCATCCCAACGCACTGGTCCTGACTGCCCCAGACGCAGCTGGCCGCACCGAGAAGCCCCCCGATCAGATTCGTCGCGATCTGCTGGCCCCGCTCAATTTCGAAACGCCGCACCTCATAGCGCCGTGCCCCCAGCAGGGAATCCCCTGGCTCCCCGGGGAGTGGCCGGCTGAAGGTTTCGTTGGTGTCAACGGTCCAGTTCCCCACCGACTGCCCCGGTTGGAGCTGGCTGCTCAACCCCAGGGTCAGGGCCTGAAAGCGATCCTTGGGATAGCCGTGGTGCTGCCTTGAGATGCGCTCGTAGTCGCCCATCTCAAAGAGCAGATTCGCCGTATTGGAGAAGTCGTCCACCTGGAGTGCGCCGACGTTCAACAGCCAGCCGAGAAAGACTCCGGTTCGCCAGTCGGCAGCGAGTTCCTCCTGTTTGACGGTGAGCCCCATGCCGCCACTGAAGGGGCCGAGCCCCTTTTCTCGGTTGACGTGATGGCCCCACTCATGGGCCAAGACGGCCAGATCCAGCAAGAGCAGGGCAGCATCGCTCTGGCCCTTGGCTGCTCTGACGCTCTTGCGCAGTTCCAGGGCCATGGCGATTTGTTTGCTGGGGGGGCAATAGAAGGCCATGGGATGGCGCACCTCCTTCACCCCGCAACCATCGGCGCGATCGCCCGCGAAGAGCAGTTGTGGCTTGACCTTGGTGCCCCAATGGCGGTGGAGCAGCTCATGGGCCTCCCGGAGATAGGCCTGGCGTTGGCTGGCTTGCCGGGACGCCTCGAGCTTCAGGGCATCTTTGGCGGATGCGGCTTCCAGCACCGGTGGGGGTTCCATGCCGGGTGCCCAGGGCTGGGCCGAAGCGCCAAGGGCCATGGCGAGGCTGATCAGGAGCGCACCCAGCGGTTTGCCAAAGCCTGCTCGAGGGATGAGATGAGTCATGGTCTTGATCGCGAGACCACCGCAGCGGCGAGCAGCCCCCCTGCGAAGCCGCTGGCATGGCCGATCCAGCTCACCCCAGCTGGGGTGAAGAACGGCAAAAGACTGGGGAGAATTCCGCCATAGATCAGCAGGACCGCCAGCGACAGAAGCATGGTCAATGGTCTGCGCTCCAGCCAGCCAATCAACAACAGGTAACCCAGTAATCCATAGACCACACCTGAGAGGCCGTGGGCGCCATTGGGCCACCACAGCCAGACCGGAATGGCTGTGAACAACACAGCGGCCCAGACGGCCAAATAGTCCCACTTGCTCTTGAAGCACACCAGCCAGGAGAGGGGAAGAAACAAGCCGCTATTGGCGAGGAGATGTCCCCAACCGCCGTGGCTGAAGGGGGCTGTCAGGATCCCCAAGGCCGGACCACCGGGAAGCATCGGCAAGTTCCACTGCCCGCGAAAGAGCAGTTGATCGATTCCCTCCTGCAGCCAAGCCAATGCCAGCAGAGCCAGCGGGATCAGCAGCGCCGCTTTGAGATCCCGCGTCATGCCCTCAGGAGCTGGATCTCCATGACGGCCAGCGCTTCATCAGGCAGGCCAAGAAAGGCATTGAGCCATGCGTCCTGGCAGGGGGCGATGCTGGCGACCCCCACCAGTTGCCCCCTGCCGTCCTGGTCGAGGGGTCGCCCTTGACGGCGGTGCCGCAGCCCCTCGATGGACCCGCTGGTCAGTGCGGTGTCCACGACGAGATCTGAGGCTTGGTAGACGGGTTGACGGGCAGGTCCCAGGGTGAAGCGAAAGCGAGATCGGAAGCGCAGGCTCAGGGCGCCGCTGCTCGGGTCCAGCTCGCCCTCGAGCTGTTCTGGCTGGATCTGAACGCTGATCCCTGGGGGCAGCGGAAGGCCCAAGAGCCGGGCTGTTTGGCAGTCCAAAGGGGGGATGGTTAGCCCTGCCATGGGCACCTTCAGTGCGAGGCGCCCCTGTTGATCGGCAGGGGATTGGAGGACGGGGCCCCCACCACTCGAAGCGTTGTACGAAAACGGGGGGAAGCGTCCGATGACCAATTGACACTGGGCCCCCGTTTGGAGCTGCCAGGTATTGGTCTCAGAAGCCTGTGCGGAAGCGATCAAGTTTTCCTTGGCCGTGCCAATCGGCCAGGTCCTCGTACCCGCCGATCATCGCCCCCTCAATCCAGATCTGGGGCAGTGAGCCCGCCTCCGGTGGGGCCAGCTCGAACGGAATTCCCAGGCTGCGCAGCATGCGCATCGCGCGGTTCGACCAGGGGCAGCCCTCGGCAACAGCAAGCCGGATTCGCGGTTGAGCAGTGGAGGAAGGAGCGCGCGTGGGGGCGGATTGCTTCAGCAGACCCACCAATAAATCGGCACCTTTGAGAACTTCACTGCCGTGCTCGAGATGTCCGCCCCAAACCTGGCACTCGCCATCGGAGAAGCTCAGGTGCAGGTGCACACCCTGAGGGGAGATCGTCCCCTGCAGGCTGATGATTTCGAGTTCTCCCGTCAGCACAGTGGGTTGGTCACTGCCGGGGCAAGCAAAAGCGACCCTGCTCAGGTTGCCGACAATGCTCAGTACAAATCCTTCGGCCTGCTGCTGCTGGGCTAGCTCTTCAAGGCTTTTGCGAAGGTCGGCGCCAGGGCCGAGGTGAATCGCTTGAGGCTCCATGCCTGTCGTCAGGCGCCGATTTTTTCATTCGGGACCCACTGGGCTAGGCGCTGTTCGTGGCGCACCAGCTGGTACCGGTTGAAATCCGTGGGTGAGTTGCCGTAACGGAGCTTGAGCTCGTGCAGTTCCTGACGCATGGACTGCAGGACGGGATTGTTCTCGTTCACTCCCTGAACTCAAACCTAAAGCCAACCTTAAGTCCCTTTTTGGCGCTGCGCTAGTCCCCCTTGAGACAGCCGTGGCTAGGGATGGAGTGGCGATTGATCGAGGTCATTGGTGATGGAGCAAGCCTTTTCCGTGGTGGCGCACCCCCAGGCGCTCGTGGCAGCCGGTGGCCTTTTGGCGCTGAGCTTGGCCTTGGGGCTGGAGCTCAGCCTCCTTGTGCGCCTCCTGTTCAAGCCCGCTTCCACCCAGGTGGAGTCCTGGTCTGCCTCGAATCCTGAGTCCTTCGATTGGATGTACGAGTAGGTCCTCTTGCTCAATGGGCGTGACAACAGCGAGGGATGCGTCTTGGTCGCTTGATGCGCTCACCCCAGGGGATCGCCGCAGGGTGGTTGATGCCCTCCGCTACGTCGGCAGGGATCTCCATCACCGTTCGTTCTCGGTCTCGTCCGATCGGCGCGAACTTCTTTGGCAGGAGATGGATGCCTGCTTGCAACTCGCTGAGCGGCTCTCCGTCACCGTTGACTCCGGAGCGGCTGTCGCTCCGCTGTCTGATTCCACGTTCCGCCCCTGCACCGTGATCACTGGCGCCTCCAGTGGCATTGGTGCAGCGTTGGCTCGGTCCTTCGCGCAGCACTCAGAGGTGTTGGTGCTGGTGGCGCGTCGTCAGGACCGTCTGGACGAGCTGGCTGCCGAGCTGGCGCAATCCGCCGCTGCGAGGGTTGTAGCGGTGGCGTTGGATCTCAATCAACCGCAGGCCGTCGATCAGTTGTTGGGGCGACTGGCGGCGAATGGACTCTGGGTCGAGACGTTGGTCAATAACGCGGGCTTTGTGCTGCGGGGAAGCTTCGAGGCGTCCTCTTGGATGCAGCTGGAGTCGATGCTGCGGTTGATGGTGGAGGTCCCGACGGAGCTCACGCGGCTGGTGTTGCCAGAGATGCAGCGGCGTCAGCATGGAACGATCCTGAACATCGCCTCTCTGGCGGGCCTGATTCCGGGACTGCCCGGCAGCACGCTCTACAGCGCCGTGAAGGCCTACCTGATCCGCTTGTCCCAGTCCCTCGCGGCTGAGAACAGTGGCTCTGGGATTCGGGTCATGGCCCTCTGTCCGGGCTACGTCCACACCGAATTCCACGCCGTCCTGGGGGTCGAGCAACGCATGCAGCGTCTGCCGGGGGTGTTCTGGATGTCCGTTGATCAGCTGGTGCGCTGGACCGAGCGCGCCCTCCAGGGCCGCCAGGTCGTTGTGGTCCCCGGACGCTTGAATCGTCTGATCGCGGCCTTGGCCCACTACCTGCCGCTGCCCTGGGCTAACACCCTCAGCGCGGCCTTCTCGCGCCGATTTCGGAGCAGGCCTTGAGCATCACGGAGATTGGGATGCAACTGGGGCTGCTGGCTGTGGCCCTGCTCTCCAATGCCCTCTCGGCGTTGGCTGGAGGCGGGGCTGGACTGGTTCAGCTGCCCGCCTTGATCCTGATGGGCCTTCCCTTCCCAGTGGCCTTGGCGACCCATAAGGTCGCCAGCGTCTCCCTGGGGGTTGGCGCCAGCCTGCGCCATGCGCAAGAGAGCAGCCTGAATGCACGGCTCTCGGCCTTGATCCTGCTCAGTGGACTCCCAGGGGTCTGGCTCGGGGCCCGCACGGTTCTGGCGCTACCGCCCCAACTCTCCACTCTTCTCTTGGGTCTTCTGACCATCGCCCTAGGGGTGTATTCAGCCTGTCGCCCTCAGCTCGGTGCTTCCTCTGGCGGCCAGAGCTGGACAACAGAGCGATTGGCCTTAGGGGCAATGGTGCTCTTCGCCATTGGCTTCCTGAATGGCTCCTTGACCTCGGGGACGGGCCTGTTCGTCACCCTCTGGCTGGTGCGCTGGTTCGGACTGGACTACGGCAAGGCCGTCGCCCATACGCTGATCTTGGTAGGCCTGTTTTGGAATGGGACGGGGGCCCTGACCCTCGGTGTCCAAGGGCAGATTGCCTTGAGTTGGTTGCCGATGCTGCTGATCGGCTCACTGGCTGGTGGCTATTTGGGGGCCCATGTCGGCCTTCGTCAAGGGGCAGCGCTGGTGAAGCGTGCCTTTGAACTTCTCTGCCTGGTGATGGGGTGCTCGCTGCTGCTGAAGGCACTGAGCTGAACTCAGCTCAGCCGCCGAGGGCGGTGAACAGGCCGACGCTGAAGCTGGTCAGACTGACGGCGATCAGTGGTCGAGTCCAATCGGGCATGGCCGCATCTCATCTCCCATAACAGTCGCTGAGATCCACTGGCCTGTCGGTGTGACTCGCTACCTGCTTCCCTGCGCTTTGCTTCGTCGATGACCTCCCCTGGGCTCCAGCTCATTGATCAAGACCTTTTTGATGCGGTGGCTCTACGGGCGCGAGCCAGTGAGCGCCTGCGGATGAACTTCAACCTGCATCAGGAAAGCGATCTGGTGCAGCGCTTCTTGAATGTCATGCAGCCCGGTACCTACGTCCGGCCCCATCGCCATTGCCGCCCAGGTACGGGGGAGGGGTTTGAGTGTTTTGTGGTGCTTCAGGGCTCGATCGGGGTGCTGTTGTTCGATGCCAACGGAACATGCCTGCGTCAGGAGCGACTCGATGCAGCAGGTCCCGTTCGCGGCCTCCAGCTCGACGAGGGCCTCTTTCACTCGCTCGTGGCCCTCGCCCCCGATTCGGTGATTTTTGAACTGAAGCAAGGTCCTTATCAACCGCTCGCCGATAAGGACTTTTTGGCTGGGTTTCCCCAGGAAGGCGAGCTTGAATCCGGTCAGCAGGAGCTGGAGTGGAGGCGTTCGTTTGATGTCTGAACTGGCTGCCTTTTTGCAGTGGAATACCCCCAACCTTCTGGCCGATGAGATCCGCGACGCCAGCTGCCATTGGTTGCTGCTGAAGGGGCTGGGGCTCGACCCGGGACCAGGTCGGCCCAGCGCCGATCTCCAATCCTTGGTCCTGCCGATGGAGGAATGCCAGCTGTCGATCACCACAGCGGCTTTTTACAGCGCGCCCGAGCAACACGAGCCCAATCCCATCCAGTTCCGCATTCCCCTCACGGCGGCGAACACCTTGGTCTTCGCCCTGTTCTCAGGGCAAACCACTCCGCTGGATCCGGCCGAGTGGTCCTTCTGGTTGGTGCCCGTCAGCAAGTTGCATCCCGAGCGCCAAACGATGGGTCTCAATCCCTTGATGCGCGCCTTTGGCGAGGGACTGACCTACGGCGCATTGCTCGAGCAGTTGAAACCGAACCGGGCCGTATTCCGCATCGTTCTGGATGAGGAGTCCGCCAATCCATCGACCAGCGATCCGCTCGCTGGTCAGGAATTCGAGAGCTATGACGCGGCCTACGACGTCCTTGAGCGCTACTACGCCGATGTTTGTTGTTCCGATGAGCGCAGCTACTACCGCATCGAAGAGCTCTCCTCGGTTTGATAGCGGCTCAGTGCTTCGCGGGTCGACTCAGCTAGGGGGCGCGTTTGCTTCAATTTTGGGCTGAAGGCCCTGCCGGATAGCAAGGCGTTAGGGCAGAAGAGAGCGAGATCCTGACCCTCCATCAGCTCCAGGGCCCGGAGTGGCGTCTCGAGGCGGGCACGAAAGACATGTCTGATCTTTCCCGGTTGGCTTGAGACATACCAAAGATCCGGCGTGCCGATCTCCAGTCGAATTTCCTCCCAGAGTTCCCGGCGCAGCGCTTCCTCGGGGCCTTCTCCGGGCTCAAGGTGCCCGCCAAAGAGACCCCAGCAGCCGGGAGCGACGATGCCTGCAATGTCATCCCGCAGCTGCAGTAACCAGCTGCCGTTGTGCTCGAGAACGGCCAGAGCCACCTGCACTTGGGTCATGCACGGATGATGGTCAGAGCAACGGGGCCATGCCTGTGTCGGGCTTCGACCATTCTAGTACCTGACAGCATTCTCTGCGGCTTTTTTGCTTGAACTGGTGCTTGACTCGGCAGCGATGCTTGACGGTTCAATCAGTCGCCTTGTCCTTCAACCACCGTTTCCCCTCATTACAGATTTGAATCCTCATTGATTACAACTCAAACCCCGAACAGCGCATCGGTTCCATGTCTTAGTAGGACTTAGACAAAGCGCTTCTTCACTCGGTTTTCTGCTTGAACTCGTGCTTGAACGGATTTACGCTGAGGTTGCAGCGAAATCTGCACAAAGCATCGACTAAATACAACCAATCATCAACACCAGCGAGGAGTACGTAAAGATTGATACCCTCCCACGGGGGTGATCAGTGACTGTAGTGTATAGTAATAGGAGCTCTCAGATTTTTGTCATTTATCTAGCTCAGAATGAGAAGATTTCTGCTAAGCACAATGTCAGTTCTGTTAAGCTTTCCAGCTTTAGCAGATGTGCCGAAAGAGGTGCACAAACTTTGCATCGAAGCGAAAGACTACCTTGGCTGTGTCAAGGCGATGACTACTGAGCAGTCGGCTACGTCAGAGATAGGAAATAAGTGCCAGACACAATTTGCGTATATAGGCGACGGTAATTGCCAGCGCGTTGGCTGCAGATATGGCTGGTGGCTAACAGGTAGTGGCGTAAATAACCAGATTGTCGCTGGAAAAAGTGACTGGAAATGCCCTCGTCAGTTCAGAAATGGGGTTTTCCTTACAGGCTCATTGATTCTTGAAGAAGTAGCAGCTGTAGGCTACGACAAGAATTGTCCGCCAGTGGAGCCAACTATCGGCTGGAATAGCTCATGCGAAACAGCACCTAAGAACTGGCGCCAGATTGAAGCAGAGAAAGCCGAGGCAATAAAGCCCAAGTGCGATTCAAGACTACACAAATATAATTGCAACTATGAGGCATACCTAGATGCCAATCCAGCGATGCAGAAATGGGCTGAATTAAATCCAGAGTTATCCGCCAAAGAGCAAGTGAAACTGGAGGGCAAATGAAAAACCTCTTCAAAACAGCAGTAGCAACATTAGCAATAACTATTGCGCTTCCTGCTATCGCCAATGTTGATCCCAAGATTGCGGAGTTCTGCCTTAAAGCGCAGGACTTTCAAGGTTGCGTCGACTCAATGAGTGGCAAAGGGTCAGGAGGAACTACGAGGCAGATACAGCAACAAGGTGCAAGCCTGAGCGAAGGCAATAGCTGTCCTTATCAATATGGATATGTGGGTGGAGGATATTGCAAGAGAATAGTTTGCGTTAGACGTGGCTTATTTGGCAGAGGGCATGATGAGCACCTTGCGAATAAAGGTCACTCTTGCTCTGGTGGAGCTCAACTTGAATGGGATAATGGTTCAGAACCCATACGCGCATCCTATCGTTCAGGCTGTCCAGATCGTGAACCTGAATATGGAAGCAGTAGTTCCTGCAACTATTAGCCACTAGATTTTTAACATAAGCTCTGAACTTGGTTGAGTCGTTAAATCTCATCCTGATGATGCGACTTGATAGAAGTCAGGAAAGTTCTTCCGATGCTGCTCTAATCCATAATCTCTTACCGCATCCATCTGCTCCTTCGTTGGGTTATCTCCTAAAGCCAGACGACGCTTCTGATACTCCAGGTTCCGCTCATCAACAGTAGGAGCAGTCACCGCCACTGGTTCAGTTATTGAAGACTGTTGGCGTACTTCTGGTTCTGGTTGTGCTGTTTGTATTGGTGCTTGAGAATCCTGCTTATTGACAGGTGAAGTTGATTGTTGAGTAATCGACTCCTCCTGCTGTTGAAGTCGCTGTAGATACTCCTGTTCAATCTTTCGATGGTGCTCTTGCAACTCATCGAACGTCATACCGTCGGTATCACCAAAAATGGCTTCATAACCGCTGTATAAGCCTCTAGCGAGTTTTTCACCTAGATACTCAAGTGCTGGTTGTGCAGCACGTTCAATTGCATATGCGGCGATACCAGCAGCGATGTTTGCTCCAATTGCTGGAACTGGCATCAGCCTCATCGAACCACCTTTAGCGACAAGTTGCATTGTTTGTCGTTGTGGAACGGATGGCGCTGAGTAACGTCCAGATGGCTTCAGAGATGCTGTAGATGCTTCTCCTAGTGCTTGACGCTGAACACTCCTAGAAGCCGCTTGTTGGCGGTTGTAGGCATCTCTGAGGACGTTCTTGTTTGTAGTTGCATCTGGTTTGTCGATGAACCTCGTATTGGGATTGCTGCGTTCTCGAAGTTGTCGTGCTGCTTCCCTACCGACATCAGCAGAAGAAGATGATGAATGTGGTTGTTGAACTGCTCCTTGGATGAGTTCTGTCTGAGCAGCAGATGCAGCAGTTGTTGATGGACGAATACCTCTTCGTCGTTGATACTTATTACTTGGCATAGGTAGGAATTATTTTTAGAAATAAATGGGTGGTGCTACTCAAGACAAACAACCTTGAACAGCAATGACTGCCAACGGAATCAAACCGCTGAGATATGCATCACCACCCTTCTGCATATCCGTATCAACTCAGTCTTGTGACTGGTGTTGCCACCAGAAACTTGGATTTAATTGTCGAAACCAGATGCAGGATGCAGTATTGCTTCGACTATGTGGAATGACAGAAAACAATTCCCTCGTTCTTGAACTTGGACACTTCCAACAACTTGAACGAACCTGTTCAGCAGTTCGTCGTCATGAAGGCAATCAGCAAGTTCTCCTTCAAGACGTGGTGGGAACAGAGATTCAAACTTGATACAGTCTTGCTCAAACACTCTGTCTGGTAACTGACGGGATATGTGATTGTTTTCTTCGTGATAGAAGGAGGCTACTTGAGAGTATTGAAACTGCTTTTTCGCCTCATCTATCTGGTATTCAAGTTCGTGCACAACGTTGGGGTTTGAAGGCAGAAGAACCAGTTCATACCGTGCTTTGTCGTCGTGATATGTGGTAAAGGGTTGAAGCACGTCTGCTTTCACGACATACCCTTGTATTCGAATAGTGGTCATTTGATGGTGGGTTGAGTGGGTTGATTACACCACTGCTGCTCCTGATGCTGAAACCTCTTGAGGATTCAACGAAGGATGCAGGATGTCTGTTGGCATATCAGCATTATGGAAATGTCTGAATGCATAGACACCCAGCACATAGAGTTCGTTTCGCAGATGAGTTTCATGAATGCCATGCCGTTCCATCTTGGCGATTGAACGACACTTTGAATTAATCCAGTTGAAATCTTTGAGAGTTAAACCTTTGCTAGATGCCATAAGTAGTAAGTAAGAGTAAGTTAAGGAGGGTTCAGAGTCAGTAGTAACAGGATGAACAGTATGTCCATTCATGGGACATCAGTTTCATCATGATTCAGTTACTTTGAATCCTCCTTAGAGTATGTTTAAGTAAGTTTGTCTTTAGGAATCCCCCCTTTATCCCCCCTTATACATGTCGGATTGCCCCTTATTAGTCCGCCCTGTTCTTCTTATAGGGGTGCTTTGTCCTCCTGTATACACCCGTCCATTCCCCCTCATACATGTCGGGTTACTCCCCCCTTATAGATCCGACATCGTGATTTATCCTGTATACATGTGGGGTTTAGAGGTTCGTCTTCCTGTCTAGATGTGGGACCGAAGGAGAGCTTTTCCCCCTGTATACGGTCGCCGTGTGTCTGTCATTGCCTAGAGCAATGGGTTTCTGGCGGAATTGTGATAGGCGATAGCATCAGTCATCTTCTTATGCACCAACTGCATAGCAAAACGAGTGGACAGGATGCTCAAACACCGCTTAGTTTCGCTATGAGATACTGAGTCTGTCGTCCGACTGAGAATCAAGAACCGCTGGTAAGCGACTCATACTCGTGGATTTCGTCTTCAGTCCAGAGTTCCGCTTGGATATTCTCCTTGTGTTCGTAGATTCCACCGCCAATATCCACGAAAATAGAAGCGATGCGTTCTGCTTCTTCACCAGTTGCCAGTCGGTTGTAAGCATCGTCTCGTGCTTTGTCTGCCAAATACCGCTCACGCTGCTTCTGTAGTCGTTCTGGTGACAGCGGTTTATAGTCAAGGCATAGTCGCTGGAAGATTCGACTCATCGACTGTTTCGTCAGTGTGGAGTGACATCGCAACTTTTTCCACATCGTGACGGTGATTTGAAGGTTCAACTGAACATCCCCGATATCGCCCTTGTATCTCACAAACCTATCAACTGGGTTCAAGAGTTCTTCACGCCACTCATAACCACCTTTCTCTTTGCGATATTTGGCATAAGAAGGAACAATTGGCTTCAGTCTGAAGTTAATTATGCGAGTCGCCATCTGCCATTGAGCAACGCCATACAGTTTCGCCATCTGCTTAAAGCGTTCTGCTGCCTCTTGTGAGACACGAAGAGTGGTTGCTCTACGACTTACACGTCTTACCTCCTTTGAATTCTCATGAGTAATCTTGGTGAAGTCTGTCTGTGCTTCTTTTTTCTTTTTTCGGTAGTAGCGTTGGTCTTTAGTGAGTTTGTTTTGCATGGGTAAAAGTGGTGAATGTGCTAACTCCTCTCATATGCGCCCACAAGGTGCTTGAAATGCATCATACGAGGGAATACACCTAAAAGCAATTAAAACGCCGCACAGACGCTCCTAGGCGTCGCTCAGCGTGTTTATGGAGTTATGTAGTAGGTGCGTCCTTGGTGAGAGTTAAATATCAAGGACATTTATCGTTTCGACTTCTGGGCGTTTCTGCCTACCAATTGGCAACGACTGAACCTCTTCTGCACGTTTGAGAACGTCGTGTCTGTCGTAGTGCTTTTGAATCACTTCGACACTATTGCCGCAAAGTCGTGCAACTAGATACACGTCCAAACCTGCTGTGATGCAATCCTCGATGAAGGTTGAACGAAGTGAATAAAGGGTGTATTGACGTTCGCTAAATCTGTTGCCTTTGAGTTTGTTTGCAACTGCACTA
>NZ_ADXM01000053.1:0-5113 GCF_000179255.1 Synechococcus sp. CB0205 | reverse complement strand
TTCCATCAACAACGGACTAACACTTGGCACCAACCTGTCCTATGACAATGCCTTCAAGTCACGCTTCTCGGCTGATATCAAGTGGCGCTTCAATACCAATGGTGGTCCTGGGAAAGAAACGCCGAAATCTAATGCTGCCGTTACTGCCCTAACATCAACTCCAAGCAATAGGGATGTGCGGGTGCATGATGACATTATATGCAAGACCCTGATGACGAATTCTGATAGTTCTGGCTTATTAGGAGATATTTACATTAATTGTTAGTATTGGGCGCCCTAACCCCGTAGCCCCCTGCAACCACAGGGGGCTTCTTATTTCTTCAATAGACCACCAAGAGCCATCAATCAGCCTCCAATACCTGGCACCATTGCAATCAGCGCAGCCTGACAACAGACCCAATAAGACACTGAGCACCAAACCGAAAAAGTCCAGTGCACACCAAAACCATCCTCCTTACTTAAACCCTTATTCCCTCAACGAATTCACCAATCACTTCCCTCCCTGTCGCCATCACGGATGCCATTTGCCCTGCGAAACTTCACCGCAATCTGGTGCCACTCCTCTGGGATTTGATTGAGGCGACAATCAAATGCAAAAGGCAGTTGCTGCTGCCATTCCTGCTCCAGCTGGTCCAGACGGGTGAGCACGGCTGGGTTCATTGGAAGACGCCCAGTTACCGGCTAACGCTGGCACTAGATCTAGTGGTGGTGCGAGCTGATCGAGACGCAGGTCCAGGAGTGTGAGCCCGGGTTTCAGAAGGAGGTCTGGAGCACTACGGCCCCCCACATTCGCAAGATCGAGCAGATGACGAAAAACCAGCAGGCACCGAAGGGCTGAGGGCTCAGTCAATCGCGGTGGCCTGACGGACCGCGGTGGGCGGCCCGTTGCGATTGCTCCCCGGTGCCCAGTGCCTCAGCTCCAGGCGGGAGCCCGCGCTCAGGCTCATCGTTGTGCGCCAGCCACTTATCCAGTCGATCACCACCGTGCTGCCGCTTAGGCGCCACACCCCACCTGCGTGTGAATCGATGTCGTTGAAGGCCAGGCCGTTTGAGACCAGCGTGGCGGTGTAAGGCTTCAGGTCGGCCTGGGCCGGTGGGAAGAGGTAGACACCCACCGCATCAGCGGCGGTGCCCTTCAGCTTCACGGCGGTGCCGAAATTGCTGGGGATGCTTTCGCGCATTTGGCCTGGTTTCCAGGAGGCATGGCTCAGGCCGCTCGGCCCTACATAGATCCAGTCGCTCCAGCCGTTGCTGTAGTCGACGCGAATGCCATTGCCCCAGGAATTCCAGCGGCCCAGTTCGCGGAACTGGGACTTCATGAGCCGTTCGGAGCCCGCCATCGGCACACCGGCGGTGCCGATGGTGCTCACGGCCCGGCCATCGGCGTTGACGCGCACATTGAAGAGGTTGTTGTTGCTATCGGTGAGCGCCCATACCCCCAGGTAGGTGCTGCTGGCGGTCGCCCTGTTGGAGCTTGTCGCTTGGGCGACCACGGGAGGACAGGTAGCGACTGCGCAAGTGAGACCGATCATGCTGCTGATCAACAGCGGGGCAACGGAGCGGTGCATCGGGAGCATTCGCAGACTGTGCCCATCTTGTGCGCGTTTCAACTGCGCAGCCACTCCGTCAGGCCCCCGGGCTTGTCGATCAGTTCAATCCCCTGGGCCTTGAGTTCATTGCGGATCCCGCCGGCGGCGGCAAGACCCTTGGCTGTTTTGGCGGCCTTGCGGGCTTCAATCCGCTTCGATCTCAGCGTCGTTCGGACCGACGCCTTGGTCCATCCGAGAAGCTCGAGCTGGAGTTGTTGGAGCAGAAGGGCTTTGGAGACCAATTATTTGAGGAAGTTAGGTTGTTCGAGGAGTCGTTCTCGTCATCCATCACTGCTTAACAAGTCTCAAACTCGCGTTAGCTCGAGTGCTGTATTAAAGGTCTTGCGCTTTCTAAGCTGAATTTCATAACCAGCTTCTCCTTCTCCACAAGAGTTGATGCTTTGCGCAGCTGTTGAAGCTGGTGGTTCCTGAATTGGGAGAGTGGTGATTACGAATGGCTGTTCATTGGTTTGTGTCAGCGATAGGCGGTTGTTGGTTGGTTCAAGTCCAGTTCAAGCTGGATTGTGTCAGTGGTAGGCGGTGAAGGTCGGTGTTCTTCGACAAGTCCAAGGTGGATAGAGCCGTTTTTAGTGATGAGCCTGAGGTTTTGGTTTTGAGCCTGTGATTGATTGTTCATTGTTTTACCTTTTGATGTCGATGATCCACTCCCCAGCCATTGATCTGGCGTCTTCTGGCTTTCCGCAGATCAGCAGTATGTCGATGCGTTCTTTTGCGACACTTGAAATCTGTCCAAGCTTCCAGTAGCGAATGTGAGGGGCGTTGGCCTGAGTCTGGTTCTGTTTATTCATGCGTAGATGTGAGATGCGTATTTCCATTGATCTAGAGCTTCGGAAATGTGGCTGAGGGTGTACTCAATTGAGTTCAGTGATTCCATCGCTAGGGGATCTTGTTGGATTGACGACCAGTCAATTATTTGAGCGAGGTAAATGAATTGCTGAAGCAGTTCTCCGGTGGTCATCTCATCAGCGTCATCAGCCGCTTTGAGTGCCGCAACCTGACGTGCAGTTGAGTCTTGGTTGGTCTTTTCTCCTTCGAGCATTTCTTTGCTCTTAGGGTGCTCCTGTCTTAACTCTTCCAGTCGCTTGACTGAGATAGGCAATTGTCCTGCTGAGAAACGAAAGTCTGTGTAACTCACCTCCTGCTTGACTGCAGCAAATCCCTCGCTCGACATCCGGCTCAACTCATAAATATGAGATGGAGTGAGAGTCTCAAACCATTTCTGCTCATCTTTGTCTGTGTGTCGACTGGTCAACCAGTCAGCTGTTGCTACAAGCTTGTGAGCGTTGTTTCGCTTGAATCCAACTGCTTCGACCATTTGCTGAACTTGTTTTCGCAATCGCCTAGAACGCCAACCGTATTGGTTATCTTCATCAAAGCGATGATACTTTTCCAGGTACCTAGCTTCGTTGAAGACTGCTATGGCTAGTCGAAGACCGGCTGACGCTGCATTTCGTTGGAGGACTGCTGTCTCAGTTGCGAACTTGAGGAGTTCTTGTGCGGTCTCATCTCCAAGTTCTGCCAGTATTCGGTTCAGGCTTGAACTCAGTCGTTGGTCTGGACTGCCGTCGCTATCTACTGGTGCTATTAATTTGCTTAGTGTGATCTTAGTTGACATGTGAATTATCCACACGTTTGGATTATTGGATGATTGTGATTGCCACCTACTGGTGCCTCGTCCTGGTAGATGGCATAGTGCGAAGTTCAAGCGAGCTAACTGTCTAGTTAGTCACCTAGATTCGGTTCTGGAAGTGTTGCCGTAGGCTCCGCCTGTAGCACTCACTCCGTAAACACGAACACGTCATCCATCGAAAAATGGACTTCACCTGAGTTCATGGTGCCGCCGCTGTGTTACTCGCGTCGGGCTAACGGGGTTGGATAACGGGTTCTACTGCACAGTGCCTGAAGCTGTACTCTCCCTGGCGTCCAACAACGCGAACAACGACCTACTCCAACCAGGTGTGGTTGGTATTCGGAGCTGCTCCTTTCTTTAGAGACGATTCCATTCGTCTGGTTTTACCGCCTTGAACCTGGCGCTGTGGTTTCTTCTGTCTATACGCCCGCTACCGTTCTCCCCTGTATAAGCCCGTCATCACCTCCCTCCTTATCCACAGCCACTCGCCCCATCGGCTAGATCGTCCGACATAACCTCTCTCTGTATAGACCCGACATCACTCTCTCCTGTATAAGCTCATCGCCTTTACTCTGTATACGTCCGTTATCTGCAGTCTTCCTTGTATACGGGACGGGTTGCTCTTCTCCCCCTATACGCCCGTCATTGCTTCTTCCTGTATAAGTCCGACATCACTTTCCTTCTATAAGTCCGTTATCAATGGTCTCCCTGCATACGGGCCGTATCGTTCTTTTCCTCTATAGACCCGTTACCGGTCTTCTCGTATACGCCCGCCATTGCCCTTCGCTTGATCATTCGATCAGCTCTACGACCTGCCTTAGCTCTTCAGCAGTAGGTCTAACGTATTTGGTTGTCACTTCAGACATACCTGGCACTCGGTGACCAGTGACGTAGAAGGCGAAGTATGGGCTCACATTTGCTTTTGCCATCTGTGTCTCGACAATCCGCCTTAGGTCATGGCTGTTGAAGCCATAACGGTCCTTGAATCTGTCCCCATAGCGATCTCCCCAGCTCTCCTCTCCCGCCTTGTATTCCTCCGGCCATAGAGGGCCATCGGGGAATGTCGGGATGGCTTCAAGAAGGAACGGCAGCAATGTCCTGTGAATGGGAACGTGTAGCTCTTGCCCCCCTTTCAGCTTCCTCACCTTGCCCTCCTCCTCGTACTCCACGAAATGGATGAGTTGATCCTTGAGATCAATGTCTTGCTTTCTCAGCCCGCAGACCCCTTGCTTACGACACCCGGTGAATCTTTGGATCAGGTACTTCAGGTCAGATCTGGCAGTGGCTCGTTTGTCTGCTGTCCGTATCGCCTTCTTGTCGGGAAGTGAGCGGGGCTTGCTTGCTTCCAGATTCCTGGCAAGCCCCTCCCAGATGTTGACCTTCGCGAACCCATGTTGAGTCGCCCATTTCCAGGCAGCACTTAGGTCTCGGATGTCTTTTGCCACCGTCGAGTGCTTCGACGTTCTCCCTTGCCTGTTGGTTCTGGTGAGGAGATGGCGCTTGTAGTCAGCAGCGGTTCTCTTTTTGGCTCGTTCGGGGTACTCCTCTTTTGACCACTCGACAAAATGCTTAAGGACGGTCCTCCAACGCTTTTCGACAAGCGGACTGACTCCCCCAGACGTCACCGTTCTTTCGCTCAACCACTCCTCCCAGTTGTGCAGCCCTCCCTTTAGTGCTTCTGCTTCACGGAGAAGCTTTTCTTTTTCCTTGGACAATCTCCCTACGGTCGGGTCTCGGGAGTCAGCCGTTGGCCAGACCGCCTCATTCAGCTCCAGTTCAAGTGACTCTTCGGCGCTCAGCTCCAGATCACTCGTTACGACACCACTCCTTTTCTGCTCCGCTTCGATCTGCTGCCATTCACGAAAGCGAGCCC
>NZ_ADXM01000054.1:0-14705 GCF_000179255.1 Synechococcus sp. CB0205 | reverse complement strand
ACTTAGCCCTGGTCGCCCTCCTTCAGCCTGGTCTTTCCGATCGTGTTCTGCGCGATCAGATAAGCCACGGCGATCGCCCCAACAAACCCCAGGCCATTGCGCACCAGCGGCAACAGATCGGAGGTGCGGGTGATGATCGGTGCGACCCCGAACACCCCGAACAGGATCACCCAGAGGGGGGAGAGCAGCAGCACCCAGGCCCATTCCACGCTGTGCTCAGGTTTGCGGGGGTAGGCCGCAAAACCAACGATCAAGCCCCCAAGGATCGAGGTGGCCAGCGTCAGCAACCATTGCTCCTGCGGCAGACCGGGCACCACCTGGCAGCCGCCAATTTCAAGGCAGCCCTTCACCGTGTGGAGTGAATCGAGGATCGCCGCATCCTGGCCGTGGTCGCGGACGTAGTACTGGTTGCCAAAGCGGGTTTGCAGCTCCACCCAGTAGGTGCGGGGCATCAGGGCAAACAGCGCATCACCCACGTTGAAGTTGAGCAGGTTGCCGCCGCGCTCATCAGCAATCAGCAGCAGGGAGCGCTCATCGAGGCCCCAGAAATCCTTGACCGCCAGGCCTGGGGTGCGGTCGTATTGCGTCAGGACCCGCAGCTTCCAGCCGCTGACGGCTTCGAAATCGTCGATTTCGGCTTCGAGTGCCGCCCGCTGGTTGTCGGTGAGGATCTTGGCCAGGTCGATCACCGGTGTGGGGTGATCGGGCAGCAGGTCCGGATTGTCGTAGGCCCAGGCTGGAGCGGCCCCCCAGCCCAGCAGCAGCACCAGGCCGAGGGCCAGGCCCACCAGCCAACCGCGAAGGGCTTGGGCTGCACGCGGCTCGAACATGGCACCTGCTTCAGTGGCGAGCATTCTCCCTGAGTCCTCCTCAGCGCCGTGAGTTCTGCACCTTCCTCTCTGCATTCAGCTCCGGTCTGGCTCGCAGAGCGACTGGCGGCAGCCGGGGGCTGGGTTCCCTTCAGGACCTACATGGACTGGGCTCTCCATGACCCCGTCCATGGCGCCTACGGGGCTGGGCGGCTGCGCGTCGGCCCAGCAGGGGATTTCGCCACCTCCCCGTCCCTTGGTCCTGATTTTGCAGAGCTGCTCTTGCCGCAGCTGTTGCAGTGGTTCCAGCAGCAGCCGGCCGAAGCCCCCTTAGCCCTGATCGAGACCGGGCCTGGGGAAGGCCACTTGGCCCTTCAGCTCGCGCAGGGGATTGCCCGGGAGGCGCCGGAGCTGGTGGGCCGATTGGAGTTGGTCCTGGTGGAGCCGAACCCCGGGATGGCAGAGCGTCAACGGGGCCTGTTGGCCGATGCACCGCTGCGATGCCGCTGGCAATCCTTTGACGAGCTCCAAGCCAGCCCCCGCTCTGGCGTGATGCTTGCCCATGAGGTGCTGGATGCCCTGGCGGTGGAGCGGGTCATCTGGCACAACGAGCGCTGGTGCCTGCAGGGGGTATCGCTGGAGACCGGCGCCGATGGCGCTGCTGCCCTGCGGCTTGCGGCTGGTCCAGCACTCGAGGACCCACTGCGTCAGGAGCTGGAGGCCCTGACCCCTGGGCCCCAGCGTCCGGACGGTTGGTGCACGGAGTTGCATGTCGGTTTGCGCCCCTGGCTTGAGCAGGCCGCCCAGTCCCTCAGCAGCGGTCAGTTGCTCGTGATCGACTACGCCCATGAGGCCTGGCGTTATTACGCAGCGCAGCGCAGCCGGGGCACATTGATGGCCTACCGCAACCAGCAGGCCAGTGATGACCCGCTGCTGGAGCCGGGCCAATGGGACCTCACGGCCCACCTTTGTTTAGAGACCTTGGAGCGCTCAGCGTTGGCGGCCGGTTGGACCCCCCTCGGTCAACGCCGTCAGGGCGAAGCCCTGTTGGCGCTGGGCTTGGCCCAGCGCCTGCATGCGCTGCAGCAGGGCGCACCATCGGAGTTGGCTGAACTGCTCAGTCGGCGTGAAGCACTGCTGCGTTTCGTGGATCCTGCGGCCTTGGGCGACTTCCGCTGGATGGCCTTTGCGCGTTCGCCAGGCTCAAGCCAGCAGCCGTACTTTCTGCAGGACCCGCCCTTGAGTTAGCGGCAGCGCTGCAGGGCCGCGAGCACCTGCTCGGGGCTCACGTCATCACGAATCTCCACGTGGCCCAGGCCCGCAGGCAGGACAAAGCGCACGCGGCCCTCGCGCACTTTTTTGTCCCCTTGGAGGCACTGCAGGACCGCCTCGGCATCAAGCTCGGGCCAGACCATTGGCAGCCCCGCCGCTTTGATTACGGCGCGCTGTCGGCGCTGATCCTCCTCGCTCCAGAGCCCCAATTCCAGGCTGAGTTCCCCGGCGGCGACCATCCCGATCCCGACGGCCTCGCCATGGAGATAGGTGCCATAGCCGCAGAGGGCCTCGACCACATGGCCAAGGGTGTGGCCGTAGTTGAGGATCGCCCGCAGCCCGCCTTCGCGCTCATCGGCGGCCACCACCTTGGCTTTGGCGGCAGCGGAGCGCTCGAGCACGCTCTGCAGCAACGCGCTTGGAAGGGTGTCCATCGAGGCCAGGCGGTCACCGGCTGCCTCCAGTTCGTTGAACAGGTCGGGGTCGCCGATGACGCCATACTTGATCACTTCCGCCATGCCGGCGCGGAACTCACGCTCCGGCAGGGTGGCCAGGGTGTCGGGATCGATCAGCACCAAGCGCGGTTGGTGGAAGGCGCCGATCAGGTTCTTACCGCCGGGATGGTTGACCCCGGTTTTTCCGCCGATGGAGGCATCCACCATGGCCAGCAGGGTGGTGGGCACCTGCACGACCGCGATTCCCCTCAGCCAACTGGCCGCCGCAAAGCCGGCCATATCCCCCACCACACCACCGCCGAGGGCCACGATCAGGGAGCCGCGCTCGAGCTTGCGGGCAAAGGCGGCGTCGTGGATCAGCCCCACGGTGGCTGGCGTTTTTTGGTCTTCCCCGGCTTCGATCACCAGCTGGCTGGCGTTGAACCCGGCGGCCTCCAGGCTGGCCAGGGCTTGCGCCCCGTAGTGCTGATGGACCACGGGGTTGGTCACGATCAGCACCTTGGTGCCCGCCTTGATGCCTTGGCCCAGGATCTGTTCACCGAGGGCCGAGAGCGCTCCCCGGCCGATGACCACGGGATAGGGATTGGCGCTCAGCGCCACCTCGATGGTGCGGATCGCGGCGGCCGTGGCGCTCATGGAACAACGCTGCTGTCGCTTGAGGCTATCGGTCGCCTGCTGCCGTGAGCACCTCCAGCAGGGCCGTGCCATAGCGCTCACGCTTTGCGTTGCCGATGCCGCTGACGCCGGCGAGTTCGTTGAGGGAGGCGGGCCGCTGCGCCGCCAGCTCCACCAGGGTGCGGTCGTGGAACACCACATAGGGCGGTACGCCTTGCTCACGCGCCTGCTCGCGTCGCCAGCTCTTCAGGGCCGCCAGCAGCGGGTCATCCGCTGCCACGGCCGCATCGCTCGGGATGCTGCGGCGCCGTTGCTCCTTCGCTGGCGGCGGCAGGACCAGCTCCAGCTCCTGCTCGCCCCTGAGCAGTGGCTGCACCAGCTCGGGCGGACCGAAACACAGCCCCCCCTTGGCATCCTCCGGGGAATGGAGAGCCCCAAGACTCACCAGCTGCCGCAGCAGGGCCCGCCACTGGCCCCGGTCCAGCTCCTTGCCGATCCCGTAAACGCTCAACTGGTCGTGCCCGAGCGAGCGGATGCGCTCGGTGTTGCCGCCCAGCAACACGTCCACGACATGTCCCGCGCCAAAGCGCTGCCCTGTCCGATAGACCGCTGAGAGCGCCTTCTGCGCCACAACGCGGCAGTCGCTGCGCTGCTGGGGCTCCAGGCAGCCATCACAGTTGTTGCAGGGCTCGAGAAGCTCTTCACCGAAATGGCGCAGCAGCACCTGACGCCGGCAGCCGCTGGCTTCGCTGTAGGCGATGAGGGCATCGAGCTTGCCCCGCTCGATGCGTTTCTGCTCCTCACTGGCGCCGGAGTCGTCGATGAAGCGGCGCAGCTGCGGGATGTCGCCTCCGCCGTGGGCCATCCAGGCCACCGCCGGGAGCCCATCGCGACCAGCCCGGCCGGTTTCTTGGTAGTAGGCCTCGAGACTTTTGGGCAGGTCCACGTGGGCCACAAAGCGCACGTCGGGTTTATCGATTCCCATGCCGAAGGCGATCGTGGCCACGACGACCACACCACTCCCCAGACGGAAACGCTGCAAGGCCTCGCGCCGTGCCTCGGCATCCATGCCGGCGTGGTAGCCGATGGCATCAAATCCAGCGGCCTTGAGTTCTGTGGCGATGCGGTCCACCCGGCTGCGGGAGCGGGCGTAGACAATCCCCGATTCGCCGCGGTGCTCCGCCAGGAACTGCAGCAACTGCGCGTTACCGCTCTGTTTGTGGCGCAGGAGGTAGCGAATGTTGGGGCGATCGAAGCTGGCCAGAAACACCTCGCCCTGCTGCAGCTGCAGGCGCTCGCGGATGTCGAGCTGGGTGCGCGGGTCGGCGGTCGCCGTCAGGGCCAGCCGCGGCACCTGGGGAAAGCGCTGCGCGAGCTGATCGAGTTGGCGGTACTCGGGCCGGAAGTCATGTCCCCACTGCGAGACGCAATGGGCCTCATCGATGGCAAAGAGGGCCAGCGGCATGGACCCCAGTCGCTCCAGCAGATCACCGCTGAGCAGCCGCTCCGGTGAGACATAGAGCAGATCCAGTTGGCCGTCGCTGAGCTGACGCCAGACCCGTTGGCTCTCGCCGGCCTCGAGGCCGGAGTGCAGGGCGGCGGCTGCAATCCCGAGCTGCTGCAGCGCCTCCACCTGGTCCTGCATCAGGGCGATCAGTGGCGAGATCACCACCGCCAGCCCAGGGCTGCAGAGCGCGGGGACCTGATAACAGAGGGATTTGCCACCGCCGGTGGGCATCAGCACCAGACCCGATCCGCCGCCGATCACGTGGCGGACGATTGCTTCCTGTGGGCCGCGGAAGCTGGCGTAGCCAAACACCCGTTGCAGCACCTCCAGCGGATCGCGGCTGCTTGGACTGGGCATGGGGCGCCTGGCTGATCGGAAAAGATCCACCACAATGGCGCGATATGGCTGAGCGTTCCCTCCGCAACGGTGCCCCCTCCTCAACCGCCTGGGCTTTCCTGGCGCCGGCGTTGCTGCTGATCTCCCTGTCGGTGCTCATCCCAGCGGTGATGGCCCTGGTGATGAGCTTCACCCAGACCGGTCTCGATGTCAGTGAACCGCTGCGTTTTGTTGGGCTGGCCAACGTGCGCCGCCTGCTGGCGGACCCGATGTTCTTCAAGGTCCTGGGGACAACCCTGGCCTACCTGTTTGGTGTGGTCCCGCCGGTGGTGCTCGGTGCCCTTGCCCTGGCGGTGCTGGTGAACCGTCAGCTCCCAGGCATTCATTGGTTTCGGGCCGCCTTCTACACCCCGGTTCTGGTCTCGATCGTGGTGGCGGCCATCGCTTTCCGCTGGCTCTACGCCGAGAACGGTCTGATCAATGGCTGGCTCGGCAGCCTCCTGGGTCCTGGCTTTGAGCCGATTGGTTTCCTGACCAGTCCACTCCTGGCGCTTCCGGCGGTGATGCTCGTGACCCTCTGGAAGGGCCTGGGCTACTACATGGTGATTTTTCTGGCCGGTCTCCAGGGGATCCCTGCTGACCTCTATGAAGCGGCGGAGCTCGACGGCAGTGAGGGTTGGCGCAAGCACCTCGACATCACCCTGCCCCTGCTGCGTCCCTACGTCACCTTGGTGGCGGTGATCTCAGCGATTGCGGCCACCAAGGTCTTTGAGGAGGTCTATTTGATGACCCAGGGGGGACCCGCCAACAGCACCAAGACCCTGGTCTATTACGTCTACGACCAGGCCTTTGCCGAGCTGGAGATCAGCTACGCCTGCACAGTTGGCCTGGCCCTGTTCGTCATTGTCCTGTTGCTCTCGCTCGTTCGCTTTGCCTTCGCCGGCGACCGCGGCTTGACCTGACCATGCGAAATTGATGGATTGGAGCTCAAAGCGCATGGGCCCTGCGATTGGCATCGTCGGCGGCGGCCAGTTGGCCTGGATGCTCGCCGAGGCTGCCCAACGCCGGCAAATTGCTCTGCAGGTCCAAACCCCCTCAAGTGAGGACCCTGCGGTCTCGCTGGCCGCAGGGGTGGTCCAGGCTCCCGTGCGCGATGTCGCGGCTACGGCGGAGCTGGCGACCCGTTGCTCCGCCATCAGCTTTGAGAACGAGTGGATTGATCTGGAGGGTCTAGCGCCCTTGGCGGCCCAGGGGGTCCAGTTCGTTCCCAGCCTGCAGGCGCTCCAGCCCCTGGTCTGCAAGCGCAACCAGCGGGAGCTGCTGCAGCGTTTAAACCTCCCGTCCCCGCGCTGGTTCCCCCTGACGGCGGCCATCCCGCCGAAGGCGAATGCAGCCTCAGCAGGACGTCCCGCTCCTGCGGCGGTTTGTCCGGAGGGTTTCAGCTTTCCGCTGATGGCCAAGGCCGCCACAGGCGGCTACGACGGCAAAGGCACGGTGGTTCTTCAGGGTCTTGATGACCTGGCGGCCTTGATCGCTCGCGTTGATCCGGCCAATTGGATCGTCGAGGAGTTCGTCGCGTTTGAGCAGGAATTGGCCCTGGTTGCAGCCCGCGATCGCTTTGGTGAGGTGGTCTGTCTGCCGTTGGTGCAAACCCACCAGCATCAGCAGGTCTGCGATTGGGTCCTGGCCCCGGTGGAAGCCAGCCATGCCCTGCAGCAGGCCGCCCGCAACATCGCCGCATCGCTGCTCACGTCCCTGGACTACGTAGGGGTGTTGTCGCTGGAGTTTTTCTATGGGCGCAGCGGCTTACTGATCAACGAGTTGGCTCCCCGCACCCATAACTCCGGTCATTACTCGATCGAGGCCAGCAGTTCCAGTCAGTTCGATCTGCAACTCCTGAGTGTCAGCGGCGAGCGTCTTGAGGAACCGTCCCTTCTGGTGCCAGGCGCCTTGATGGTGAATCTGCTGGGGTTTGAGCAGCGCTCCGCTGAGGACCCAGCTGCGGACTACAGCGAGCAGCGTCAGGCCCTAAGCGCCCTTCCTGAGGCCCATCTCCATTGGTATGGCAAACGGGGCTCCTCCCTTGGCCGGAAGTTGGGACATCTGACGGTCTTGCTGCGCTCCAGCGAACCGGAGCAGCGCCGCGAGGAAGCGATGCAACGCCTGCAGCAGGTCCGTGAGATTTGGCCCTTGCCCGGCGAGACAGGCGCAGGCTGATGGGCCTAGGATTTCAGAGGACTGCTGTGTTGGTCACTGCCTTTTACAGTTTTCTGATCTGACTCCTTTTTCGACTTGGGGCGTCTGTCGCGACAGTGCCGTAGACCGGCCTCGTAGCCGGAAACGAATCTGCGCTTTGACTCCCCTTCTGGTTTATCCAGGTCGGAATCTGGGGCAGAACGGCACAGCGGTTCACCCCATTGCAGCGCAGTTGATCTCGGGTTTTGTTGAATCCGATTGACTGACAAACTGACTGACACATTGACTGACAGCTGAGCGCCGGCTCAAGGGGCTGCAGAGGCTCCCAGGTGGGCCGTTGATGCTTCCCGTAGACGTTCAACGCAGAAGGGCCATGGGGGCTTCTGGAGTCCTTGTTGGTACGAGATAGGGGTTCGGAAATTTTTGGTCGTAATCCGAGACCGAGTGCCCCCGCCGCCCCGGGGATCCCTTTCTTTGAAACATTCAGAAACCAAGGCTTCTCATACCGGGCCTCGGGCTACCCATCCCAGACGCGGGGAGCCCGCCACCTGCAGATGGAACTGTGCTGTTAACCCGCGGCTCATTGCGAGTCACTGCGACAAAAAGAGCAATGAACACGATCAAAACGATGAACCGGATTGCCCTGCCAGTTGCCGTCATTGGCCTAATTCGGAATTTGTGTCACCAGACTCTCCGGTTCGAAGCAGCAACAACTCCAGCTCGCGCTCCTTGATCGCCTCATAGGCGCGGCGAAGCCCATTCACTTCCACGCAAACCCGTTCTGGATCGCAAACCCGATACCAGTCGTCGCCTGAGATCTCAACCGTAAAACCAGTCTCTGTCTCAAAAACTTGAGGCAGGTCTTTCCCCATCGCATTCAGGCAGCACACTTTGCTGGTAGCCGCAAAAGCGATGGGCTTAGCGGGGCTTAATGATCCCCTCGCCTTAGATCGCCGATGCGCGTTTAGGCGGGTCTGCACACACTGAAGACCGTGCGTCCCACGTCCTTGGCTGGTCATTACCGCCTGGCTCGTCCTAGTGGATGCGCCATCCCCTTGCACTCCTGAGCCGACAAGAGCCATAACGTCTAAGGACACGGTTGAGTTGTGCCGCCGTGATCCGAGACGAGGGAGTGCCAAGCTCCCCCACCTCAACACTCCCGACCAGGGATCCGTTGGGTAGTGCCAGTGGCTAGTGGCTGTGACCGCTGTGGTCATGGCCGCTGTGATCGTTTTCGCCACCGTCCTCTTCACAGGGTGACCAGACGCCAAACCATTCGTAAGCGCCTACGCAGCCCATCTCCTTTGCCCGTTGCAGGGCTTCCCTCTTGGTGGCAAAGGTGTAGTTGCCGTCCGGCTCTTCAGCTCTCACACCCAGGGCGCACAAAGACGAAGCGAGCAATAGGGCGGCCATCAGTCTTTTCATCTCTCCATCATCGGCGGCCAGACAATTCGACTTCGTACGGAAGTCGCCGCAGTTCAGGTGCACAGGCGACCTGCAGCCTGAGGTGGGTCACCTGCGGTCCTGAGTCCCGCACAAAACGTTCAGCCGGTTACAAATGGCACATCACCGCTGAAGCGGTTGCCGGATCATCTGTTCACGACCTCCGGGTCGGGCAAGGGAGATTCACAAGGGGGTGTGGCAACCCCCTTTTTCATGTCTGCATGTCCGCCGCTGGGTTGCCTGAGCAGTCGCTGCTGCCATTCCTGCTCCAACTGATCCAGACGGGTGAGCACGGCTGGGTTCATTGGAAGACGCCCAGTTACCGGCTAACGCTGGCACTAGATCTAGTGGTGGTGCGAGCTAATGCCAGCAAACGGACACCCCCCTACGGGGTAAGTGGTGTCCTTGTGGGTACGTGAAGTGGGTTCGGAAATTTGCGGCGGGAATATCCACTCTTTTCACGCAGTGGTGAATGCCATAGCTGACATACACATAAAAACGCCCTGGCTCACTAAAGAGCGTTTCGTTGCTGGGGGTGCGGCGGCGGAAGCCGTGGCAGGCGGGGTCGTCCTGGGAATACGCCTCGGTTTCAACCACCACG
This sequence comes from Synechococcus sp. CB0205, assembly GCF_000179255.1. NCBI lineage: Bacteria > Bacillati > Cyanobacteriota > Cyanophyceae > Synechococcales > Synechococcaceae > Synechococcus > Synechococcus sp. CB0205. The sequence continues at coordinate 5,471 of NZ_ADXM01000054.1, read as the reverse complement.
CCCCAGAGCAAGCTGCCGTCCCCTTGGCGTTTCACCAGCAGGCAACCGATGAGGTCGGGGGCGACCAGCTCGGCGGGGCGGGCGAAGAAAGCTTGGGGGAGCGCTGGGAAATCCTTGGCAATGGGCTGGGTGGCTATGGGAGTGGCTGTTGGTCTCCCCAGTGTGCAGCCGCCAACCAAAGTGCTCTAAGCCCAGTGGCAATGGGGCATTTCCTGGCGAAACTCCCGCGAGAAGAGAGCTCAATCGCAATGCAGCAGTCCATTCGCCTGAGCCTGTCGCTTACTGGCGCTGCCGCATTGGCACTGGCATCCATCCCTCAGGTCAACGCCAAGCCCGTTGAAGTAGCGCAGGGGTCTGCAGAGGACCTTGGCGTGATGAGCATCAACCTCAAGGACATCGTCAAACCCCAGGTTGGTGTTCAAGGGCAGACCCAAGCAGCTGGCACACCCAACCAGGCAGGTCTGGGTGGCTTTCTGCCCCTCGTCGTCGGCAAGAACAGCGTTTTCTTTGCCGATGTCCTGGCGAATGCCAACTTCGCTGACATCAATAACTCCAGCAGCATCATCAACACCACCGTTGCTGGCACCACCATCTCCACCTCATCCCGCCTGGGCTATCGCTGGCTGAACGGTGACCGCAGTTGGATGTATGGACTGAATGCGGGCTATGACACCAGACCGATGAGCACGGGTCCTGCGGATACGGGTATCCCTGTCTATGCATCACGCACCGCTTTCTTCCAGCAAGCGGCTGTCAATGCAGAAGCAGTCAGCGACAAGTGGCGTTTTAACGCTTACGGGCTCATCCCAACGGGTGATACCGAGCAGCAGCTCAACACCGTCTATCAAGGCGGCTCACTGGATACCTATGGCTTGGATGCTGGCTACAACATCACGCCAGCTCTAAGAGCATCGGTTGGTTACTACTACCAAAACGGTGACCTCAATACAGCTGATGGCTCTGGTGTCTTGGGTCGCCTCGCTTATGCCATCAACAACGGGCTAACTGTTGGCACCAACCTGTCCTATGACAATGCCTTCAAGTCACGCTTCTCGGCTGATATCAAATGGCGCTTCAATGCCAATGGTGGTCCTGGGAAAGAAACGCCGAAATCTAATGCTGCCGTTACTGCCCTAACATCAACGCCAAGCAATAGGGATGTGCGGGTGCACGACCTCCGACCTCCATCTGGCTGGTGGCTGGTGTCCTGCGGTGTCACCGGTATGTTAGACGCTGGTTGTGTTGGGACACCCTAATCCCAGAAGCCCCTGCAACCGCAGGGGCTTTTTATTTCTTCAGTCACACCCGTAAAACAGCAAATCAGCCTCCAATACCTGGCACCATTGCAATCAGCGCAGCCTGACAACAGACCCATTGAGACCCTGAGCGCATCACAACAAAAACTCAGGGCATACCAAAACCACCCTCAATACTTCTCTCCTTACTTCTACCCTTATTCCCTCAACACATTCACCAACAACTTCGCTCCCTGTCACCATCACGGATGCCATTGGCTCGTCTAAATCTCACCGCTATCTGATGCCAATCCTCTGGGATTTGATTGAGGCGACAATCAAATGCAAAAGGCAGTTGCTGCTGCCCTGGTGAGACACGCTTTCTCTTGCTTCTATGAGCACCTCTTGTCTCAACCAATCGCTTGAGCATCCTTGAGCCCCAGTGGCACTTAGACGCTCCCTTGGCGTGGTGGCGATACCGCTGGCAGAAACGCTCATAACGCTTGGAGCATCCCTTCAGGGTTGATGCCAGTTGCAGGAAACTGGGGTGCCACTCACTGATGCCATCAACTTCCAACCTGCCGTAGTGCCCATAGTTGGAATAGGGGTCGTAGAAACCCTTTCGCACTCCAGCTGCTTTGGGATTGGCGTGGATATACCGCAAGGTATTCAGCACTCGTCTGTGGTCTTTTGGATGAATGGCAGTGGCGTAATACCTGGCTTCCCAAAAATGCCCGCACCGACCAGTTAGGCGGTTGAGTGCCATTGCTGAATACCAGCCAAACCAGTGCATCAAACGGGGCAGCTGCTTGGCATCATCGGGTCTTATCAGCAGGTGCAGGTGATTTGCCATCAAACACACCGCATACAACCGATGCGGCGCCTTGGCTTGTGCCTTGGCGAGCACTGCCAGCAGCACATCCCGTCTCAAGCCCTTGGCAATCAAAAACTGACGGCTGTTGCATCTCAAGGTGATGTGGAAGGAATACCCCTGTGGCAGTTGGCGTGGTGAGCGGGGCATTGCTTTTTGGGGCTGACGCTTTCACCTTGATGCCCTGCCCTTGGTGGTCTTGGCATATTCCTGTTGGATTTGACTAACAAGAAGACCCTGCAGGTCTCTATAAGCCCGATTGACCTTCTGCACCTCCATCAGCATTGCAGCTTCCACATCAGGTAGGCGGATGGTGATGGTCTTCATTGGATGACCTCTTTGGTCTCCAACTGCTCTAATCGCTCCAGCTTCTCTGCAATCGCTGCACGACAGAATGCTGAGATATTCAGGCAGCGGCTTCTCTTCAGCAGGAGCAGTGCCTGGTGGAGCTGCTGAGCGTCTCCTTCTGGGTAGGTGATGGTGAGTTGGTTTCGTCTCATTGTTTTCTGGGTGATAGGTCGCTGTTGAATGGGTCAAGGGCAATCAGCTCCAGGTTGGTCTGCTTGCCCAAATAACTGCTGATGCGTCTGTAGTCATCTTCTGCTTGGTTGATGCGTTGAATATCTATTGATTTCCATTTAGATAATGCCTTGACCTTGTTGGGCAATCGCTTGTGAAACAGTGTTTCCATCTCAACTTGGGTATTTAGGCTCTCTGGCAACCTCTCCAAGATGAGGTGCGTATGAAACTGACCTGTGCCCTGATGGCTGGTTTCGTGGAAAAACAGCATTCGTGGGTAGAGATACTCTCCAGCACCTTTGATGCTCCTATCACGGCTCTTGTAGATGATGCGGTGGAGTTTTCGCTTTAGGTCAGCCACATCCTTGAGCAACTCATCTTCCTTGCTGTGGTGGTCTCGGTAGTGAAAGCTGATGAGCCACCAGGGGTTGATGCTGCTGAGCTCACCTGTGATGAGGCGTTTGATAGTCCGCTTGAGGCGTTGGGCTTGCTGTCTCTGTTGTCGTTGATATTGAGTTTTCATTGCAGTCATTTGAGTTTCTCCTGGCTCTTCTCACGCAGAGACACTGACGCCAATCCCCTGGCGCCCAGCACATCTCTTCTGTTTTATGGCTTGCAGCTTGCCGCTATGCGGTTGTTGCTCCTCAATCCACCGAGTGAGCACTACAGGCGATGATTATTTATGCAAGTTGTTGTTTTTACAGGGCATCAATATGAGGATTTACTAACACCCCAACACCCGCAGGCAAAGCCAACAAGAGGGACACATCGCGCAGGCTTATTTTTATTGCTATTTCTCTGTTGCATCACTTAGCGACGCACCCACTTTTATAGCTTTGCTCATAACATCTTTTTCCCTTTTCAGCTTCAGGCTGTCTGCCAACTCGGCATCTTCAATCTGCCTGTGGGCTTGGCATAGGTATCCAGCAGCATCTTTGTGGAATGACCTGCTGCCGCTGCCAAGTCAGCGGGTGAGTTTCCTATCGCTAAAGCATGAGATAAAAAACTATGGCGTTGGGCATAAAGGCGGCGGGGCTTCAATCCACAACGCTGCAATGACCGCCTCCACACACGACCCAGCAGATGGTCATAGACATTGGTGTGGCTGCTGTGAGCAACAAACACCAGCCCATAAGGCTCATAGACGCCCAGCTGCTCCATCTGCTGCTGGTGCTTCTTCATGGTCTCCAGCACCTGGAGTGTCAGTGGCACAACACGCTCTCTCCCTGTCTTGGTGGGTGCCCAGCTGTGATGACCTGAGCAATAGCCATCACGCCTCAAGCTCTTGCATACCAGCACCTCTCCCTCCTCCCAGCGGATGCAATCCCAAGTCAAGCCCCTGATTTCGGCATTTCGCAGCCCCGTGCTGAGCCACAGAAGAAACAGCGGGTGATACCAGCGCTCGTTGGTCTCCAGGTCAGCCAGCACTGCTTGGATTTCCTCCACGCTCAGCACATCGCTCTGCACTGAGCGCCGCTGCCACTTCAGCTTGTGTGAAAACAGATGGCGGTTGCCGCCCGAGCACTGGCGGTAATGGGTCATCAGCCCAGCGATGGTGCAGTCGCTCAAGCCCTCTGCCCGTAACCAAGCCAGGAATGCCTCTGCATCACTTCTGGTGCGAATGGGCTTTCCATACCGCTGCATCACCCTGTAGGCGTGGATGGCTGCTGCCTGCCGCTTGGTCTCTGCCCTCACCCTCAACGCCTCCAGCAGCCCCACCTCCTTGCCGTTGATGAGGGGCTGATATGCCATCAGGCTGCGGTCAAACACTCCCTGCTGGTAGTCGCTCCAAATCTGGGCGCTGATAGCTTGTGCCTTCGCCACTGCCACAGGGTCATCCCAGCGACCCAGGCGGTTGATAAACGCATCCTTCCCGTCAATCCTCACCCTCACCTGCAGGCTTCCGTTGTTGTTTCTCAGGGAAGGAGGCTTCTGCACGGGGTGCCATCGCTGCTGCTGACACCAGGGCTACGGCTCCACCACTGACCCAGCCACGACAGCCGCGTCCACCCGTAGCTCTTCTTAGCTGTGGGAGTGCTGAGAGGAAAAATCTGGGAATTTTTCTGGAAGTGGCTTTGCTGTTGGCTGGGAGAGCCGTTGGCAGCATTCCAATCTCAAGCCCAGCTTGGGGTCTTCTGCTTCACGGCTCGCTTCACGCAGTGGTGAATGCCATAGCTCACAACCACATAAAAACGCCCTGGCTCACCAAAGAGCGTTTCGTTGCTGGGGGAGCGGCGGCGGTAGCCGTGGCAGGCGGGGTCGTCCTGGGAATACGCCTCGGTTTCCACCACCACGCCCCAAAGCAAGCTGCCGTCCTCTTGGCGTTTCACCAGCAGGCAACCAATCAAGTCGGGGGCGACCAGCTCGGCGGGGCGAGCGAAAAAGCTCTGGGGAAGGGCTGGGAAGTTTTGGGTGATGGGCGTGGTGGCTATGGGCGTGGCTTCTGGTCTCTCCAGTGTGCTGACGACCGTGAAACTGCCCTAACTCCAATGACTGAAGGCGATGCCACCTGCCACGATCTGCCGCAATAGAGATTGAGCAATGCAGCTCTTCACCCGTAGAAGCCTGTCGCTTACTGGCGCTGCTGCATTGGCACTGGCATCCATCCCTCAGGTGAATGCCAAGCCCGTTCAGGTCGCCCAAGGCTCAGCAGAGGACCTTGGGGTGATGAGCATCCGCCTCAAGGATGTGGTGAAACCGCAGGTTGGTGTTCAAGGTCAAACCCAAGCCGCTGGTACCCCAAATGAGGCAGGCATTGGCGGCTTTGTGCCGCTGGTGGTGGGAGAGAACAGCGTCTTCTTTGCTGATGTGCTGGCGAATGCGAACTTCGCGGACTGGGGCAACAG
>NZ_ADXM01000055.1:0-15478 GCF_000179255.1 Synechococcus sp. CB0205 | reverse complement strand
GAGCCAGAGAGGGATGTGTTTTCAGGGGAATGGTGCGAAAGCGGGCGATTGGCGATGGCCAGCTGCGGGATTTGGAGCAGCACTACATCCAGGCGATCTATCGCTACAACGAGGCCCTGGATCAGAGCCCCCATTGCGCCTCGAAGGCACGCCGGGAGATGGTTCGCCTTGAAGTGGAAGTCCGCAGACTGCGCTACGGCTACTGAGTTCCTCTTCAGCGCTCCGCTTTGGTGGCCTCTGCGATCAAGCGCTGAACCCGATCCAGCACGGACTCATTGCTGAGTCGATTGTTGAGGCGTTCCACCAGGTGCCAGTGCTAGGTCAAGTCTTACGAACTTGCGGGCCTGGGCTCTAGCGCCTCATCTCTGCCTGACATGCCTTTCGGAACATGGGGCCGCATCCGCTACACAAGCCAGACACTCCAGTCGGTACAAGGCTGAGACAAAAGTAAGACTTAGTCGACCGAGTGGGCTTAGCGTAACCGCTTCTTAATAACTCAATAACATTCGAGATAGGGCAAGGAGTTGGGATAGCTGGGAATGTTTTTGGACAAATGCGCTTTCGTTCTGCTGCGGTTGGCCTGGCGCTATTTTTGTCTGGTACTGCCGCGCACGCTGAGGATCCAACAGATAGAAGTGTTCCACAAGTAAAGACAAATGGTGGTTTGCGCTTCCAGAGCCAGGGCGCTGGGACATTCAGTACTTTGAGTGGCTATATCTACGCGCCTCTTTCCCAGTCAAAAGACGGGAACGTGCTGTTCGTGGATGGTTTTGCCAATTGGAATTTCGGCGGCGATCTCAACGACAGCAGCTTCGGTGCTAGCTCCCGCCTGGGCTACCGCTGGATGAGTAGCGGTAAGGACTGGATGTTTGGCGTCAACGCCGGTGCCGATACCACCCCTTATGAGGGTGATTACAACTGGCAGGCCGGGGTGGGCCTTGAAGCACTCAACAAAAATATTGAGCTGCGCGCCAACGGTTACATCCCCTTGAGCGACAGCAATCAAGAGGTGGGGCGGGGGTATTCAGGTGCCTATCTGAGCAATAACAGGCTGTATCTCACCAACACCTACCAAGACTGGATCACCAGCTTTGGCGGTCTGGATCTGGAGGTGGGTACTCCCGTGGCCAGATGGGACAGCGGCGGCCTCTGGCTCTATGCCGGGTACTACTACCTCGACGCAACGGTGGCCGGCGGCCCCGACAGCTCCGGCGTCAGTGCCCGGGCTGAGGCACGCATCGCCAACAATTTCGCGGTAGGCGCCACCTACAGCTACGACGACATCTTCCAGAGCAAAGCCACCGGCTACATCCGCTACGGCACGCAGCCGCTGAACCGCGATGCCGATGCAGAAATCTCCCGCGCCGAGCAGGCCCTGCTGGCCCAGCGTGGCCTACCGGTGGAACGTGAAATCGACGTGCGCATTAGCCAGGTGCGGATCGAGACAGGCACCCAAAAGGCGAAGAATCCCGACACCAATGAAGATTGGGTAATCCGCTGCGTCGGCAGCAACGCTAGTGGCAACGACTGCGATTACACCAGCCTGACGGCCGCAGTGAACGCCGGCAACAGCGATGTGATTTTGGTGGCCGATGGCAATGCCACAGACTTAGGCGGCGGCAGCCTGGCAATACCCAAGAGCGCGGTGCTGAGCAATGGCAGCAATGCACCCGATCTCGACACCCAATACGGCACGGCAGATCTGCGCGAGATCTATGGCGCCGGCAGCGTCAACCGCACGCCGACCATCAGCAACGGCACCCTGACGGTGGCCAGCGACAGTGCGATCGAAGGCTTCAGCTTCACTAACGCCACGATCACCAACCGCAGCACCAGCAATGTCAGCATCCGCAACAACACCTTCACCGGCTCGGTGAATGGTGAAGGAGCCATCGTCTTCGACGGTGCCACCGATGTGGTGATTGCTGGCAACACCATCACCAATCCCACCACCAGCGCCTTAGAGGGTGATGCCAATGGCAGCCTGATCGGCCGCGGTATCACGGTAAAGAACGGAAACAACATTCGCATCACCGGCAACACCGTGAAGGGTGCCACCGGCGAAGGCATCTACATCGAAAACATCGGCACCAGCCGCAACAACATGGTGAGCAACAACACCGTGAGCGACATGCGGGTGGATGTTGACACCAACATCGAAGCCGGAATCTTCGTTCGCAACAACAGAGACGGTTACATCGCCATCACCGGCAACACCGTGAAGGACAACAACCAGGAAAGCGGCGTGGGTGCACCCACCTCCCGCGGCCTGAGCGGGCAAAACGCCGCTGACGGCATCGAGCTGAACATCTGCCGCGGTGGGGAGAACCTTGGCTCCGATGCCTTCACCGACGGTGTGGCCGGCGCTTGCAACAGCAGCGCCACCCTAACCGCTGTGGTGAGCAACAACGTCGTCACCAACCTGCAAGGCAGTGCCGATGGAATTGACACCAATGTGGGCGACAACGGCACCCTGAACCTCATGGTGAAGGGGAACACGGTGACTGGCGCCGGTGATGAAGGATTCACCCTTGATGTTTTCGGTGCCAATACATCCGTCACTGCAACCATCAGCGACAACGTTTTCAAGACCTCTGGCGCGAAAGGTGCACGCACCGATGCAGGCGGAAACTTGGACGAGGATGGCTCCACTGACGGCATCGCCATCACCCTGCAGGAAAACGTGTCTGACACCGACTTCACCGCTGCAGGGAACTACGACTTCACGATCACCGGCAACACGATCGAAGCCGACACCGACAACCTGGCCGGCACCAACGAAAAACCAGAGAAAGCCGAAGGCATCAAATTCACCGTGGCCGAGAAGCTACGCGCTGGCAGCCTCACCATCAAAGCCACGATTGAAGACAACAGCATCCAAACACGCTCGGGTGATGGCATTGAATTCGACACCCTTACCGAAGCCAAAGGTTCCGCAAACGTCGACTACGACGTCACCATCAGGAACAACGCAATCACGCAATCCAATGATGCCAAACAAGCTGGTGTCGACGACGACGGTAAAACCAAAGACCTGATCAACATCTACTTCAGCGAAAACGAAGACGATCAGGCGGCAACAGATAACACCTATGTCACAGGCCAATTCACGATTGAAAACAATACCCTCAAAACCAACGAGGGCAATGGCGAGGTGAATGATGCCATCCAGATTGAAGGCATCGGGGCCAGCTACAAGACCAGCGTGAAGGTCACCGTCAAGAACCAGGTTCAAGATCAGGCGGTGAAGATCATCAAGGTGAACGGCCAGATCCTTGCGGATACCGTCACCAACCTAGAGATCAAAGACAACACCATCACCAACCCTGAGCTAAGCCTGCTCGAAGGTTCTTCAGTGGAGAGCTACATCGGTCGCGGCATCGATGTGCGCAACAGCAATAAGGTAACGATCGAAGATAACGTAATCACTGGTGCCACAGGCGAAGGCATCTACATCGAAAACATTGGCACCAGCACCGACAACATCATTACGGGCAACACCGTGTCGGGGATGAAGGCCAGTGAAGACTCCAACCTGGAAGCGGGCATCTTTGTTCGCAACGACAAAGACGGTTACATCGCCATCACCGGCAACACCGTGAAAGACAACAACCTCACCTCCGGTTTGGGCTTCCCTGCTGATCGCGGCACCAACGCCACTGACGGCATCGAGCTGAACATCTGCCGCGGCGGTGAGAACCTTGGCTCCGATGCCTTCACCGACGGTGTGGCCGGCGCCTGCGATAGCAACGCCACCCTCACCGCGGTGATTGATCAAAACACCGTTAGCAATCTCCAAGGTGGTGCTGACGGAATCGACGCCAACATTGGCGACAACGGCCGCCTGATCCTCACCGTGGATCAGAACAACGTGACGGGCGTCGGCGACGAGGGCTTCACCCTCGACGCCTTCGGTGCCAACACCCAGGCCACCGTCTCCATCACGAACAACACCCTGAATACCTCCGGTGCCAAGGGAGCAGCCCCTGGGGAGGACGGCTCCACTGACGGCATCGCCATCACCCTGCAGGAGAACGTGTCTGACACCGACTTCACCGCATCGGGTGTCTACAACTTCACGATCACCGGCAATACGATCGAAGCCGACACCGACAACCTAGCCGGCACCATTGAGCGCGCCGACAAAGCGGAAGGCATCAAATTCACTATCAATGAAGGGCTCAAGAACGGCACCACCAAGGTGACCGCTGTGATCGAGAACAATGACGTCACCACCCGCATTGGTGATGGCATCGAGTTCGCGGTCAATGAAAAAGCCGGTGAGGGCGTCGTCTTCGATGCCGACATCACCATCAACAACAACCGCATCGTTCAAACCAATGACAACCCGGTTGGATCAGACAACAAGGATCCCCGTGACCTGATCAAGGCCACCTTCGGAGAGGAAGGCGAAGCGTCCATCACCACTGGCTTCTTCACGATCACCAACAACACGGTGACCAGCGCCGCTGGAGCCGGCGATGCGTTCGACTACGAGAGCCTGAGCACGTCCACCAGCAATAGCTTCAAGTTCAAGATCCAAGGCAACGATTTCTCCGCTGCCGATGACAGAGATCTGAAGATCGCTCTCCCTGCTGGATTCCTTGGTATCTTCGCTCCCGATGGCACCACCGATTTCGACACTTACCTCGACAGCGTTAATACTGGCGCCGAGGCGGCAGTAGATTCACCTGCAGCCGAAGTATTCCGCTTCTAGCCTGGAATGCATTTATTACTTAATCTATAGCTGAAGACTTCGAAGAGCCCCCCACATAGCAATGGGGGCTCTTTATTTCTTTATAGGAACTCACCAGTTCTGATGAGGATCACCTGTTGACCCAATCATCAAGAACGCTCCAGGCTCAATCATGGTGAATTGGCCTTGATCACAGCGATCTTGCACTTCCTGGCATGTTCCACCGCTGCTTCCGTGCGGTTGCCTCAACCATTACGACTAGTGAGAGGAATCCGCTGGGCTGAGGCGGATGAGGTTGTGGTGGGGTGGGTGAGCTGTGGACCTGAGTCGTTCCTGCGAACTACCGCTCCGCTTTGGTGGCCTCTGCGATCAAGCGCTGAACCCTGTCTAGGACTGACTCGTTGCTGAGTCGATTGTTGAGGCGCTCCACCAGCAAAGGAAAGGCCAGTGGCCCCGGGCGTTGGGTGCGCTCCATCATCCATTCACTCGAGGCCATTCGCTCCAGTGCCGCGCGCAAGCGTTGCGTCTCGAGTTGCTCCTCCAGCACCTCACGGCGGGCCTGCTCCAGCAGCAGGTGATCCGGCTCGTGTTTTTGAAAGACGTCAAAGAGCAGGGCGGCGCTGATCTGCAGTTGACCGCCGGTTTTGTTCTGTCCGGGCATGGCCTGGGTGACCAGGCCGCTGACCTGGGCAATGGAGCGAAAGCGGCGGCGGCAGAGCTCTGAGAAGTTCAGGGCCTGCTCCAGGTCGGCGTCCAGGTTGGCGACGTCGAGCAGCTCATCGCCATGGAGCTCAATCAGCTCGTCAAAGGGGTAGCGCTTGGGGGCCAGCAGCTCAAAGCCGTAGTCGTTGATCGAGACCGTGACCGTGCTGGGGCGATAACGGGCCAGGCGCCAGGCCCAGAGAAAACCAATGCCTTCATGGACAAAGCGCCCTTCGAAGGGGAAGACGAAGAGATGGCTGCCCTCACGGCTCGAGCACACCTCCAGCAGGATCTGCTCCCGCCTGGGGATCCGTGAGAGATCAGCCTGGCGCCGCAGCAGTGGTTCCAGCGCCCGTAATTCCGGTGTGTCGAGCTCTGCCTCATCGCTCAGGCCCTGGGCACAACGATCGACCTCCTCCCGCAGGTGTTCGCTCAGCAGATCAGAGAGGGCCATCTGTCCTCCGGCCCAGGCTGGAACCGTGGAGCTCTTGCGGCTGGTGGCCTTGACCTGAGCAGTCATCTCCCGCAGGCGCACGAACTCGAGTTGCCGCCCGGCAAAGAAGAAGACATCGCCCGGTTTCAGCCGTCCGATGAAGGCCTCTTCCACATGGCCGATGACAGCGCCCCGTACAAACCGCACGGTGACGGAGCGATCCGCGGTGATCGTGCCGATGTTGAAGCGGTGATGGCGGGCAATCGTCTTGTCGATCACCCGGTAGTGGTAGGGCTGGCCCGCTTCTGCCGGCTCATCGCTGTCTGGTCTGCAGCGCACCAACTTGCGGTAGCGGGGGTAGGCCCCAAGGCATTGGCCCCCGTGCTCGAGAAAGTCCAGGCACCACTGCCACTGAGCGTCACTGAGGTTGCGGAAACTCCAGCTGCTGCGAACGGTCGCGAGTTCTTGCTCGGGCTCAAACCCCGGGCCGCAGGCCCGGCTGACCAGATGCTGAAGCAGGACATCGAGGGGGAGTTCCGGTGGTTTGCGGTGTTCCACCAAGCCACTGGCCAGGCCCCTGCGCATGGCACTGACCTCCAGCAGCTCCAAGGCGTTGGTGGGCATGAACAGCACCTGCGACGTCCCACCGGGGCAGTGGGCGCTGCGCCCGGCCCGCTGCAGCAGCCGCGCCAGATTTTTGGCACTGCCGATCTGCACCACCCGCTCCACCGGCTGGAAGTCCACCCCCAGGTCCAGGGAGCTGGTGCAGACCACCCAGCGCAGATCCCCCGCCTTGACGGCCGCTTCGATGGCCTCCCGTTCCGTGCGATCAATCGCGCTGTGGTGCAGGGCCAGGGCGTCCTCCATCTCCGGGCAGGCGAAGCGCAGGCACTGGTGCCAGCGCTCGGCCTGGTTGCGGGTGTTGGTGAAGAGCAGCGTGCTGATGGCGGGATCCAGTCCAGCTATTAACTCCTCGTACATCCGCAGTCCGAGGTGGCCCCCCCAGGGGAATCCGTCGATCTGCTCGGGCAAGAGGCTGCGGATGGCGGTCTCCCGCTGCAGTTGCTCCGAGACGATCAGGGGCTTGCTGCCTGTTGCCCCAAGGGCTGCCTGAGCTGCCTCCTCCAAGTTGCCGATCGTCGCGCTGATCGCCCAGGTGCGCAGTTTGGGCCGTTGTTGCCGCAGCCCACTCAGGCACAGCTCACACTGGCTGCCCCGTTTACTGCCCATCAGCTCATGCCACTCGTCAATGACGACGGCCTGAAGCCCCTCGAACAAGGCCGGTGCCTTGGGGTTGGCCAACAGCACACTCAGCGATTCGGGCGTGGTGATCAGGATTTGCGGTGGGGTGCGCAGCTGCTTGCTGCGCTCATGGGTCGCCGTGTCGCCATTGCGGATTCCGACACGAATCGGCCAGCCCATGGCCTCAATCGGTTGCTCAATCGCCAGGGCCAGATCCCGCGAGAGGGCCCGCAGGGGCGTGATCACCAGCAGGCGCAGGCCCTTGCCTTGGCCTGGCTCCTGGAGCATCTCGGCGATGGGCCCCATCACGGCGGCGTAGGTCTTGCCTGAGCCTGTCGGCACCTGCAGTAATCCGCTCTGGCCCTGGAGGTAGGCGTTCCAGACCTCCTGTTGAAAGGCCATGGGTGACCAGCCTTGCTGCTGGAACCAGGCTTCGATCGGCTGAAGCGCGCTGGTCATCGCCCCTCCATCAAGGCCAGGGCACTGGCGACGCTGTCGGCCTCAGAGGCGGGTTTGTCTTGGCGCCAGCGACTGATGCGCGGGAAGCGAACCGCCAGGCCGCACTTGTGACGTTTGGAGGGTTGCAGACCTTCGAAGGCCAGCTCGAAGACCAGGGTCGGCTCGACCGCTCGAACCGGACCAAAACGCTCGGTGGTGTGGGCCCGGATCCAGCGATCCACTTGCCGAATCTCGCCATCGTCGAGGCCCGAGTAGGCCTTGGCGAAAGTCACCAACTCGCCCTCGTCATTCCACAGCCCAAAGCTGTAATCGGTGTAGAGGTTCGCTCGCCGACCACTCCCGGATTGGGCGTAGAGCAGGACGGCATCGAGGTGGAAGGGTTCGAGCTTGTGTTTCCACCAGTGCCCGCGCTTGCGACCCACGAGGTAGGGGGAGGGTTTCGCCTTGAGCATCAGCCCTTCGGCCCCTTTCTCCCGCGCTTGCTCCCGCAGGGGCTCGAGCTCGCTCCAGCCCTTGAGGGCAGGGGTCTCGGAGAGGCGTAAGCGTGATCGCTCCTCGCCGTGCGCTCGGGCGTCGCTCCAGCGTTGAACCAGCGTTTCCAACTGCTCACGGCGCTCCTGCAGCGGCGCTTGCCGTAGATCACATCCCTCCAGCTCCAGCAGGTCGTAGGCCATGAAGGCCGCTGGGCACTGCTTTTGTAGGGTCCGGCTCGGGGCCTTGCGTCCGAGGCGCCGCTGCAGGGTGGCAAAGGGTTCTGGGGCTGGTGCCTCGGCCTGCCAGATCAAGACCTCCCCATCGAGCACCGTTCCCTGCGGCAAGGTCTCAGCGAGGCTGATCAGCTCCGGAAAGGCCTCATTGATCAGGTCCTCGCCGCGGCTCCAGAGACTGCAACCGCCACTGCGGTGGATCAGCTGACCGCGGATGCCGTCCCACTTCCACTCGAGTTGCCACTGGTCCGCAGGGGTCTGCTGGATCTGCTCGAGTTCGATTGGGCTGGCGAGGAAAAACGGATAGGGCCTCGCCGCCAGGGCATCGCCATCACTCGCGGCTGCGGTCAGCGCGCTGAAGCTCTCAGCCGAGGGTGTGAACCCGCCCATCAGGCGATGGGCGATGAGGGCTTCATCGAGATCGGCGCTGCGGGCGACACCGCGGGTCACCAGCCCGGTGGAGACCCCGACGCGGAAACCACCACTGAGCAACTTGTTGATCAACAGGAGCTCGCTGTTGGGCAGGGTTTGCCAGCAGCGAATCACCGCGGCCTCCTGCTCCTTCCCCTCCGCTGCAGCCAGTTTCGGTAGGACCTGCTCCATCCAGTCCCCCAGGCTTTTCTCTGGGCCCTGCCTTGGTGGATCCGTTTGGTGTTGGCCCCAAAGCAGGGAGACCGTTTCGGCCGAATCGCCCACCTGGTTACTGCAGGCTTCGAACAGCCAATCCGGCAGCGCCAGGGCCTTCAGGCAGATTTCGCGCAGGCGCCGGCCGGTGATCAAGCGCTTGCGGCGCTTGCCCAACAGCAGGGCCATGGCCCAGGCCCCATCAGCCGGAGGAGCCGAGCGGAAATAGGTCTCCAGGGCCTCCAGCTTGGCTGTGGTACTGCTTGTGCCATCGAGTTCAGCGAAGAGTGCGGAGAAGGCCTTCATGGCGTCTCCTCCTCATCGAAGCGTTCGGCTTCGAAGGCCCCCTCGAGGGGTTCAGCGCTGATGCCCTCCACCTCCTTGAGGTAGCGCGAGAGCACGGCGCTCTGACCATGGGTCACATAGACCTGCTGGGCTTGGCTGTCCTGAACGGTTCGCACCAGTCCGGACCAGTCGGCGTGATCGCTCATCACGAAACCGCGGCCATAGCCCCGCCGGCGCCGTGCTCCCCGTACGGCCATCCAGCCGCTCACAAAGCCGTTCTGGGCCTTCGCCAAGCGACTGAGCCCCCGGCTGCGGTGGGCCGCCGGCGGCGCAATCACCAGGCGTCCCGCGAGGGATTCATCCTTGGGCAACTGGGAGAGAGCCATCGTCGGTGGCATGGCAACCCCCGCCTCGCGGTAGGGCGCCATCAGTCGATCGACGGCGCCATGGAGCAGCACCGTCTCCTCGATGCCGAGTCGATGCAGCTCGGCGAGCACTCGCTGTGCCTTCCCAAAGGCGTAGCAAAAGAGCACCGAAGGCCTGTCCGGCGCGCCGCGCCACCAGTTGACGATTTCACGGGCCACCTCCGCCCCGCTTTGCCAGCGGTAGATGGGAAGGCCAAAGGTGGCTTCGCTGATGAAGACGTCGGCCTGTACGGGCTCAAATGGTTCGCAGCTGGGGTCGGCGCAGCGCTTGTAGTCGCCGCTGACCAGCCAGCTCTCTCCGCCGGCTTCCAGTCGGATTTGGGCACTGCCGAGCACGTGTCCTGCCGAGTGAAAGGAGACCCGGGCGTCGCCAATGCGGTTCAGGTCCCCGTAGCCCACCGGTAACAGATTGATCTCGGCCCCCAGCCGCTCCCGCAGGATCCCCTCACTCGAGGCCACGGCCCAGTACTCCCCACATCCCGGCCGGGCGTGGTCGGCATGGGCATGGGTGATGAGGGCCCTGGGGACTGGCCGCCAGGGATCGATCCAGGCACCAGCTGCCGCGCAGTACAGCCCTTCTCGGGTGAGCTGCAGCAGGCCGCCTGGGGCGAGGGGCATGGGCGCTGGCGGGCGTCATCGGCCTGAATCATGACCACCCAGCTCCCAGCACCGCGTTTTCTCGCTAGTCAGGGGGGACCCCCTGCTGCCCTGGCATGGCCCTGCAAGCGTTTCGTGATGAGCTGGCCAGCACTGCTGCTGCCCTGGCAGCCCCGGGAACAGGACTCTTGGCGGCGGATGAATCCACCGGAACCATCGGCAAGCGTTTTGCTGCGATCGGACTGGAGAACAGCGAGGAGAACCGGCGCGCCTACCGCAGTCTTCTGGCAACCACCGAGGGCCTCAGCGAGCACATCTCTGGCGTGATTCTGTTCGAAGAAACCCTCTTTCAAGACAGCACGACTGAGGCCGGTGGGGGACCGATTGTCGAGTTGTTCAAGGCCCAGGGCATCGTTCCCGGGATCAAGGTCGATCAGGGGGTGGAGCCCTTGGCCGGCGGCTTAGAGGGCGAATCCTGGTGCACCGGCCTGAAGGGCTTGGCGGAGCGGGCAGCGCGCTACTACGAACGCGGTGCGCGCTTTGCGAAGTGGCGGGCGGTGCTGCAGATCAGCTCCCATGGCTCACCATCGGAGCTCTCCGTTAAAGAGAACGCCTGGGGATTGGCCCGCTATGCCCGCACCGTTCAGGAGCAGGGCCTGGTGCCGATCGTGGAGCCGGAGATCCTGATGGACGGTGAGCACGACATCACCACGACCGCCGCCGTCCAGGAATGGGTGTTGCGCACCACCTACGAAGCCCTGGCGGTCAATGGGGTCTTTCTTGAGGGCAGTTTGCTTAAGCCGTCGATGACCTGCGCAGGGGCGGCCTGCCCCCAGCAACCCACGGCCGAAGAGGTGGGTGAATTCACGGCCCGCACCTTGATGCGCACGGTTCCCTCGGCCGTCCCCGCGATCCTGTTCCTCAGCGGGGGCCTCAGCGAAGAGGACGCGAGCCTCTGTCTCAACGCCGTGAACCAGGCGGCCTCAGGAGCCCCTTGGCACCTGGGCTTCTCCTATGGCCGGGCCCTCCAGCATTCCTGCATCAAGCACTGGGCAGGATCGGATCTCAAGGCGGGGCAAGCCGCCCTGATGGCCAGGGCCCGTGCCAACGGCGCCGCCAGCCTGGGCGGTTATGTCGCTGGATCCGAACCCTCGGATGACAGCAGCCTCTTTGTGGCGAACTACAGCTATTAGCGGCTCATCTCGAGCATTTTTTGAATCGGTGCGAGGGCCCGCAGGCGCATCGCTTCATCCATCTCGATGCGCGGCTCCATCGACTCCAGGCATTGCCAGAGCTTCTCAAGCGTGTTCAGACGCATGTAGGGGCAGGCGTTGCAGCTGCAGCCATCGGCGCCGGGGACCTCAAAGAACGCCTTGCCTGGAACGGCCTTGCGCATTTGGTGCAGGATTCCTGGTTCCGTCAGGACAATGAACTCCTGGGCTGCACTGGCTTCGGAACGCCGCAGCAGGGCACTGGTGGAGCCGATGAAGTCGGCGTGGTCCAGGAGGTGCTGCTGGCACTCCGGATGGGCCAGCACCTCTGCCTTGGGGTGATCTAGTTTCAGTTGCAGCAGGCCCTGCTCGCTGAAGGTTTCGTGAACGATGCAGCTACCCGGCCAGAGGGTGAGTTCCCGGCCGCTCTGGCTCTGGACCCAGCGCCCCAGGTTTTGGTCCGGCGCAAACAGGATCGGTTGATCAGCGGGGAGCTGATTCACCAGATCGACGGCATTGCTGCTGGTGCAGATCAGGTCGCTCTGGGCTTTGACTGCAGCCGAACAGTTGATGTAGCTGACCACCAGGTGGTCGGGATGCTCGGCCCGAAACTGGGCGAAGCCATCGGCTGGGCAGGCATCCGCCAAGGTGCAGCCCGCCTCCAGATCCGGCAGCAGCACGGTCTTCTGGGGGCTGAGGATCTTCGCGACTTCGGCCATGAAGTGCACCCCGCAGAAGACGATCACCTCGGCATCGGTGGCCGCTGCCTTGCGGGAGAGCTCAAGCGAATCGCCAATGAAGTCGGCGATGTCCTGAATCTCTGGCTCTTGGTAGTAGTGGGCCAGGATCACGGCATTGCGTTGCCGTTTCAATGCGGCAATGGCCTCCGGTAGATCCCGGTGAGCAGGGCAACCGGAGGCGGTGTTCTGGGCTGCCGCGAAAACCAAGGATCTGGCCCTAAGTGGTGCAGGATGGCGGAAGCCTAGGCACCGCTTGGCCCCCCTCCGCATTGCCATCGCCGGAGATTTGCATGGCCAATGGGACGGCCTGGATGAGGAGGTTCTGTCCCAGGTCAAACCGGACGCCCTGCTGGTCGTGGGCGACCTCAGCGACGGCCAGCAGGCCATCCCCAAGCGTCTCTCGCGCCTGGCCTTGCCCTTGGCCTGCATCCTTGGCAACCACGACACCGGCCGCGATGCCAGTGGCCGCACCCTTCAGGCGCAGTTGACGCTTCTGGGGGATCTGCACTGCGGCTGGGGCCTGCGGGAGTTGCAGCCCCCGGGGCTGGCTGTCGTGGGAGCCCGTCCGGCCAGTGCCGGAGGGGGGCATTACCTCAACCGCGCCGCCGAGGCGGTCTTTGGTCCGGTGGGCGTCGAGGAGTCTGCCGAGCGCATCACTGCAGCGGCATTGCGGGCTGATCCCTCGATCCCTCTGGTGGTTTTGGCCCATTCCGGTCCGACGGGTCTGGGTAGCGAGGCCTCCGATCCCTGCGGCCGCGATTGGAAGGCCCCGGCCTGTGATTGGGGCGATCAGGATTTAGCCCTGGCGATCGATCGCATTCGCCGCAGTCGTCCTCTGCCGTTGGTGGTGTTTGGCCACATGCATCACCGGCTGAAACGCGGTCAGGGGGAGCGTCAGAGCTTCTGCCGGGATCGATCCGGGACGGCCTATCTCAATACCGCGTTTGTCCCGCGTCACAGCGAGGACGCCCAGGGTCGTGCCCTGCGGCATTTCAGTTGGGTGGAGTTCCAGGGCGGCGTGCTGCAGGAGGTCTCCCATCGCTGGTTCAGCCATGACGGCGCCCTGCTCTACCGCCAGACGCTCTATCGCGCGGAGGACGTTTAGACGGTGCTGATTTACGTCTGCATCAGCGGCCATGGCTTTGGCCATGGCTCCCGCGTCGCCTCTGTCTTGAGCGCCCTGCACCGGTTGCAGCCGTCCTGGCGGATCGTGCTCTCGACGCCCCTGCCCGCTCGGTTTCTCGACTTGGCCTTTGAGGAGATTCCCTTTGAGCACCGCCCCTTGCGCTGGGATGTCGGAGTGATCCAGGCCGATGCCCTGGGGGCTGATCCAGACGCGACCCTGGCGGCGCTGGAGGCCCTGGATCAGCGCTTGCCCCAACAGATTCAGCAGGAGCTGGCCTGGCTGAGAGAGCAGGCTGAACCGGTTGTGGTGCTGGCGGATGTCCCCCCCGATGCGGCCCGGTTGGCGGGGGCCCTCGCCGTCCCATTGATCTGGATGGGCAATTTCGGCTGGGATGCCATCTACCGGCCCATGGGTGGTTCCTTTACGGCCCTGGCAGAGCGGGCCCTGGGGCTCTACCGCCAGGGAACGGCTTTGATTCGCTGCCCCCTGGCCATGGAGATGGACTGGGGGCTCCCCTCCCATGACGTCGGTCTCACCGCCGGTCGTCCGCGCCTGGATTCAGCAGCGGTGCGCGATCGGCTGAATCTGCGCGCAGCCCCAGATCGGACCGTGCTGATGGGATTCGGTGGATTGGGCCTCCAGCTCAACCCTGGGCTGTTTGCCCGTTGGCCAGACCACCACTTTCTGGTGAGTGATCCCGGGCTGCACTGCGCGGCCAAGAACGTCAGCGTTCTCCCGCAGGACCTCCGCCCCCTGGAGGTGATGCCCCTCTGCTCGCGCGTGATCACGAAGCCCGGCTACAGCACCTTTTGTGAGGCAATGGCCCTGGGGCTTGGCATTCACCTGGTCCATCGCGTGGGCTTTGCGGAGGCCCAGGTCCTGGAAGAGGCCCTGCAACGGCATGCTCCCCATCGCCTGTTGAGCCGGGCGCAGTTGGAGAAAGGGGAGTGGCAGCTCGATCAGCCGTTGATCCCCGCCAGCGGATCCGGCTTGCCTCCCGATGGGGCCGATCAGGCGGCTCGGATCCTGATCGCCTTGGCTTCGGACTTGAGGTGCTGATCTGCTGAAACTTTCAGCCTTTTGTTCTTTTTGTCACCACAAACTGTGCTTGAGAGTGATGCGAAAACGGACGCGCAGTTCTTGATGCTGGTGGACGGTTATTGCACTGGTATGGATGACTTGCCTGTTTGACGGTTTGATAGGCAAACTCTACGCATCCAATTAATTAGTTGCCATACCTCGGCAGGAAATAGCTTTCCCGCCCCACGTAGACAGCTTGTTGATTCGGTGCGCAGGTCGTGCACCCTCCCGGGTGTCCCTTTTCCGTGCGCTGCTCTTTGCCTTTGTTGGTTTGACCACTCAGATCCCCTCGAAGTCGATTGCTCCTTCGAGCTCTGTCTGTTCAACCCTTGCTCTTCCTCTCTTCTCCCTGGCCGGCGTTGCCCTGGCTCTGGCTCCGCTGCCTGCCCTTGCCGATGCCGGCAAGCTCAAGCCCCAGGTCAGCGAGTCCAGTGACGTCAGCCTGTTGCCGGCCATCCCTCCGGTGCCTCGGGCTCCTGCCATGCCCCGCTCAAGGCTGGCCATGCTGGATGGCAATGACGGCACGATCAGCCCCGGCGGTCCCTTCCGTTACGTCATCACGCCCGAGCGCCGTGCCCTGCTGAACACGATCCGGTTCGCTGAGGGCACCTGGGCCCGTGGTGAAGATCTCGGTTACCGCGTGATGTTTGGTGGCGGTCTGATGGGCGGACTGGAGCGCCATCCCAACCGCGTGATCTATTCCGGTCGCTACGCCAGCGCCGCTGCGGGTGCCTATCAGTTCATGCCCTTCACCTGGACGATGGCCAGTCAGAAGCTTGGTCTGGCCGGCTTTGGTCCCCACGTGCAGGATCAGGCGGCCCTGTTCTTGATCCAGCGCCGCGGGGCCCTGGCTTTAGCCGATCGTGGCGAGTTCACCCCCCAGTTGGCGGCGAAGTTGGCGCCGGAATGGGCCTCGTTTCCGACCCTGGCCGGATACAGCTATTACGGCCAACCGGTGAAGCGCTACACCGCCCTCAAGGCCTTTTACGAGCAGAGCCTTGCCCAGCTGAAAACCCTGGCAGAACCTGCTCAGGAGCCTGTGGTTGAGCTCCCCACCTGTGAGCCGGTGCAGTCCCTGCGCTGCCGTCTTCAGGCCCTCGATCGCATCGGCCCCAAGCCCAAGAGCCTAGGGATCTAACCCAGGGCTCCTT
>NZ_ADXM01000056.1:0-36903 GCF_000179255.1 Synechococcus sp. CB0205 | reverse complement strand
CCAGAGCAGGTTTCCCGAGCAGCTTCTGGCCGGCGGCGCTGGTGGCTTCAAACCCCAGTAGGCCAGCGCTGGCAGCCAGGAGATGCCAAAGCAGGAGCTGCGGCTCTGGACCACCGCTTTGGCTGAAGACCGCCAGCAGGCTGAAGACAAAGCCCAGCAGAACCCCGGTGCGGCAGAGGGGCTCCGGCAACCAGAGCTGATCCAGATCAATCAGCAGCAGCGGAAGCAGCAGGGTCACCAGGCACCAGCCGGCCAGCAGCTGCAGAACGGCCGGGGCCTGCCCCAGAGCTTCGGGATGGCCGAGGGCTGCCGCCAGAAACAGACCTCCGCTAAGCAGCTCCACCGCCGGGTAGCGCAGGCTGATGGGGCTGTCGCAGTGGCGGCAACGGCCGCGCAGCAGCAGCCAGCTGAGAACCGGGATGTTCTCGCTCCAGCCCAGGCCCGTGCCGCAGTGGGGGCAGTGGCTGCGGGGCATGACCACGGACTCCTGGCGGGGATAACGCCAGGCGACGACGTTCAAAAAACTGCCGATGCACAGACCCAGCGCAGTGATCAGCAGCAGAACCGTGCTGGGAAGAGTGCTGAGCATCAGAGACCCCGGTAGGGCGAGCGGGAGGGACGGCTGCGGGACGGGCGGGACCGGACCCAGTCCAGTGGGATGAACTGCTCCTCGGGCAGGAGCACCGGCAGTTCAAAAACCACCCGCCCTTGCCCTGGGCTCAGCACAATCCCCTGGGGCTCCAGGGCCGAGACGGAGCGCTCAAGGAACTGGAAGTAAATCCTCCGCGCCTGGGCAATCACCGCGGCGCTATTGATCCGATCCCAACGGGGGTGCGCAGATACAGAAGAACCCACCGCGCCTCGAATCTCAAAGGAGAGAGGAGCTGATGGGTTGATACGACTGGGCTGAGGAGCAACCGATGTGGGAGGACCGTGTCCGCCAGTTGCGCCCCAGCCTAGGGGTGAAGTTGGCTCAGGCCAGCTTCTTTTTCTCTTCGATCATGCGGTGAATGATCGGGGTCAGGATCAGCTCCATCGCGAAGCCCATCTTGCCGCCGTTCACCACGATCGAGGTGGGGCTGGACATGAACGAATCGTGGATCATGTCGAGCAGGTAAGTGAAGTCGATCCCCCACTTCTCGCGCGCACCCTTGCGGAAGTGAATGATCACGAAGGACTCATCCGGGGTGGGGATGTTCCGGATCATGAAGGGGTTCGAGGTGTCCACGGTGGGGACACGCTGGAAGTTGATGTCGGTCTGGCTGAACTGCGGGCAGATGTGGTTGATGTAATCCGGCATCCGGCGCAGGATCGTGTCAACGGTGGCCTCGGCGGAGTAGCCGCGCTCAGCGTTGTCACGCGAGATCTTTTGGATCCACTCCAGGTTGACGATGGGCACAACGCCCACCAGCAGGTCAGCGAGGCCAGCGACGTCGTAGCCCTCGCCCTTAACGCCGCCGTGGAGGCCTTCGTAGAAGAGCAGGTCGGTACCTGAGGGGATGTTCTCCCAGGGGGTGAACTGGCCGGGCTCGAGGTTGGTGCCGAGGCGGGCGTTGTGGTCAGCGGCTTCTTCCACGGAGTGGAGGTAGTAGCGCTTCTGGCCAGCGCCGGTTTCGCTGTAGCTGCGGAAGAGCTCTTCGAGCTTGTCGAACAGGTTGGCCTCAGGGCCGAAGTGGGAGAAGTTCTCGCCATTGGCCAGGGCCGCGCCCATGGCCTCTTTCATGGCGGCCCGCTCGTAGCGGTGGTAGCTATCGCCTTCCACCACCGCAGGGGTGATCCCCTCGCGCTTGAAGATGTGCTCAAAGGCACGCTTCACAGTGCTGGTGCCTGCGCCGGAGGAACCGGTGACAGCAACAACCGGGTGACGCTTCGACATGCGCAGGGATCGGTGGAACTAGCGGCGAGTTTGGCAGGTCGCGTGGCCAATCCCGCCGATCCGTTGATCCCTGTTGCTTTAGGCCTCGAGGGCGGCCAGCAGTTGATCGCCCATGGCCTTGCAGCCCAGTTGGGTGCAGTCCTCGGCCATCAGATCACCGGTGCGATAGCCCTGCGCCAGGACCCGGTCCACGGCCTGCTCGAGGGCGGTCGCGGCGGCGTCTTGCTGGAGACCCACCCGCAGCATCATCGCGGCGCTCAGCACCATGGCCATCGGGTTGGCCTTGTCCTGGCGCGCAATGTCGGGGGCAGAACCGTGGATCGGTTCAAACAGGCCAGGGCCGCTTTCGCCTAGTGAGGCTGAGGGCAGCATGCCGATGGAGCCGCTGAGCATCGCGGCCTCATCGCTAAGGATGTCGCCAAAGAGATTGCTGGTGAGCAGCACGTCGAACTGACGGGGGTTGCGCACGAGTTGCATCGCGGCGTTGTCCACGTACATGTGGCTCAGCTCCACGCCCGCATAGCTGCTGGCGTGGAGGGCTTCAACGCGATCGCGCCAGAGTTGGCTGACATCCAGCACGTTGGCTTTGTCGACGCTGCAGAGGCGGCCGCTGCGCTGCTGGGCAATGTCAAAGCCCACCTTGGCGATGCGATCGATCTCATCATCGAAATAGGCCATGGTGTTGAAACCACGCACCCGGCCGTCGGCCTCAACGCGGCCCTTCGGAGTGCCGAAGTAGACGCCCCCGGTGAGTTCGCGAACCACCATCAGGTCGACCCCTTCGATCACCTCGCGCTTGAGGGTGGAGGCATCGATCAGCGCCGGGATGATCTTCACCGGACGCAGGTTGGCGAAGAGCCCCATGCCGGAGCGCAGGCCCAGCAGCCCTGTCTCCGGACGCTTCTCGCGGGGCAGGGTGTCGTATTGCGGCGAGCCGATGGCGGCGAGAAGCACGGCATCGGCGGCCTTGCAGGCCTCGAGGGTGCTGGCGGGCAGGGGTTCGCCGGTGGCGTCGATGGCGCACCCCCCCATGGGCTGCTCGTTGTAGACCAGCTCAAAGCCATGGCTGCGGCTGACCGCGTCCAGCATTTGGCGGGCCACCGCCGTGATCTCAGGACCGATCCCGTCACCGGGGAGCAGGGTGATCCGGAAGCTGGTCATCGACGTCCGCCTGGGCTTCGGGGGAGGCTACGGCTTGACTTGTTTTTCCAGTTGGCGGAGCGCCTTGCCGAGCTCGGGCAGCTTGTTGAAGGCCGCTGAGCAGCGCAGCCAGAGGCGGTTGGGGATGGCGGGATAGCCGCTGACGACCTCACCGGCGGCCACTTCCCCGTGGACCCCGGACTTGGAGGAGGCGATGGAGCGATCGCCCATGACGGCCTTGTTGGCGAGGCCCACCTGGCCGGCCAGGATCACGCCGTTCCCCAGCTTGGCGCCGCCGGCAATGCCGACCTGGGCCGCCAGGGCGCAGCCCTTGCCCGTGGTGACGCCGTGGCCGATGTGGACCAGGTTGTCGATCTTGCTGCCAGCGCCTATCCGGGTTTCGCCGACGGAGGGGCGATCGATGGTGCTGCCGCAGCCCACCTCTACGGCATCCTCGAGGACCACCAGGCCGGTCTGGGGCATCTTGCGCCAGCCGCTGGCGGTGGGCACAAAGCCAAACCCTTCACTGCCGACGACGGCATTGGAGTGCACCACGCAGGCGCGTCCCAGTCGGGAGCCGGGGTGCAGGACGGCGCCGGCATGCAGTTCACAGCCATCGCCGATCTGCACGTCGTCGTAGATGACGACGTTGGGGTGGATCGTGCAGGAGGCGCCGATTTGCACGTCGCTGCCGATCACTACGTTGGCGCCGACATGGCTCCCCATGCCCACCACCGCCTCCGGTGCAATCACGGCGCTGGGGTGAACACCCGGAGCCTTGGGGGCACGGGGGTAGAGGGTGTCGAGGGTCTCGGCAAAACCCAGCCGCGGGTCAGCCAGGGCGACCCAGGCCATGCCCTTGGCCGTGGCTTCCGCCTGGGCGGCCTCACATTCGTTGCCCTTGGCGGGCAGCAGCACGGCGCTGGCGCCGCTGGCATTGAGGGCGGCCGCCAGGGCATTGCCAGCCTCAAGAAAACTGATCTGACCGCTGAGGGCCTGGTCGAGGGCGGCGGCGGCACCCAGCTCCGGGTCCTCCCCGAGGTGGTGCTGAAGGGACTGGATCCCACCTGCGGCCTTCACCTCGCTCAGTTGGCTGAGCAGTTGGCTGAAGCGCATCGGCGGCGGGGGGATGTGCTGCGGATGGTAGGCCGATTTCTCAGGTCTCAGCTTGAGGCGATGACGACGAGGTGGTCCCGATGAATGACCACTCCGCTCTGGCCCTGATCCCCCTCCAATTCATCGCTTGCTAGGGCGCTGAGGCCCCGGGCGAGCTCCCGCCCGTCCTCGCCCAGAACACGCACGGCTTCGCGCCGGCCAAAGGAGCCGTCCACGCTGCGGACCCCGACGGCCAGCAGCGAGGCTCCCTGCTCCAGCAGCGCACGCTCCGCTCCGGCATCCACGGTGATGCTGCCCTTGGGCAGCAGGGCATGGGCCAGCCAACCCTTGCGGTTGCTCAGGGGGGTCTCACTGGGGCGGAACAGCGTCCCCAGTTGTTCGCCGGCCAAGACCGCTTCCAGTACAGCGGGATCGCGGCCATCGGCCAGGCGCACCTGAATGCCGCTGGCGGTGGCGATGCGCGCGGCCGAGAGCTTGGTGGTCATCCCGCCGGTGCCCCAGCGGCCCCCGCCTTTGGCCACCCCGGCCAAGGCCTCGATCTCGGCTAGGGACTTGACCTCAGGGATCGGCTTGGCGCCGGCATCGCTGCGGGGATCGCCGGAGTAGAGGCTGTCGATGTCGGTCAGCAGGACCAGCTCATCGGCCTGGATCGCAACCGCCGCCAGGGCGGAGAGGGTGTCGTTATCGCCAAAGCGCAGCTCATCGGTCGCGAGGGTGTCGTTCTCGTTGATCACCGGGGTGACGCCCCAGCTGAGCAACTGCTCCAGGGTGCGGCAGGCGTTCTGGTAGCGGCGCCTGGAGGCCAGATCGGCACGGGTCAGCAGCACCTGGGCGACGCAGCGCCCGCGGGCGGCAAAGGCCTGGTCGTAGAGGGTCATCAGTCGCCCCTGGCCCACGGCGGCTGAGGCCTGCAGACCCTCCAGCTCCGTCGGTCGCTCGCCCAGTTGCAGGGCCTGGCAACCCAGGCCAACGGCGCCACTGGTCACGAGCACCACGGGCTCCTCCCGTTGCCAGAGGCCGCAGAGGCTGGCGGCTAGGTCGTTAATCACCTGCTCGGTTCCGCGGCTACCGGAGCCCCGCAGAACACTGGTGCCGACTTTGATGACCCGGCGCATCCCCATCGTCAGGAGAGCTCCGCTCCAGCCAGTTGGGCCAACTTCACCTCAAAGCGCTGCCAGTGCTCATGGCGGCAGGGCTGACCGGCGGCGTCAATCGGTTTGACCAGCACGGTGTACATCCCGAGTCGATTGCCGGCCAGCACATCGGTGAACACCCGATCGCCGACCATCGCGACCTGGGCGGCGGGGAGATCGAGCTGTTGCAAGACCCGG
The DNA here is from genome assembly GCF_000179255.1 of Synechococcus sp. CB0205. Taxonomy (NCBI): domain Bacteria; kingdom Bacillati; phylum Cyanobacteriota; class Cyanophyceae; order Synechococcales; family Synechococcaceae; genus Synechococcus; species Synechococcus sp. CB0205. Next base: position 31,440 of record NZ_ADXM01000056.1, on the reverse strand, counting down.
CGCAGGGGGGAGCGCCGCGGCTTACCGGCGCTGGTGGTGAAGTCCACGCCCAGACGCTCGGCGACGCCGCCAATGCGGGCCCGGGAGGGGTTGTTGCTGAAGAGGTGCAGCGGCACGGTCTCCTGCGCCCGTTTCAGCCAGGCCTCCATCGGTTCGGGGAGGCTGGAGCCCCGGTGGGGCAGCAGGGTCCGGTCCACATCCAGCACCAGGGCCCTGATCCCCTGGGCCAGCAGGCCATGCAGGGGAAGGTCCACCAGGGTTCCAGCCGCCACCAGATTGGGCTGCAGCAGTTCGGAGACGGAAAGGCGGGTCACCGAATCAGTCGTCACCGAGCTCGCGGTCCTCGAGTTCTGCCTCGATCCGGGGCTGAACGCGTTCGAACTCCTCGCCCTCCACAAGCACGCCCTCGCCGTTTTCCATGCGGGCCACGACAAAGAAGGGATCCAGGGGGATGAACAGGCCGTATTCCTTGTCCTCGGCCCGGAACTGGATCAGCATTTCGTAGAGGTCGGTTTCATCGTCCTCATCGCCGTCGAGCTCGTCCTCGTCGTACTCCTCGGGATCGGGTTCCTCCAGGTCCCCGCTGACGGTCAGGGTGACGGCGGAGCGCACCAGGGTCAGGTCGTGCTCCTGCAGCACCACATCGGCCACCGAGAGGATCGGCTCGGCATGGCTGAGCTCTTCGATGACCTCGTCTTCGCCGTTCTCGTTTTCGGCGATCTGCACCAGGCAGACCGGGGTGTCGACGGGGGTCAGCAGGGCGTAGTCCTTGCCGTCCAGGGGAATCAGTTGCTCAAGGAAGCAGAGCAGCTGGCGCCCGCTCTGGTCCCGCACCAGCACGGTCGGGACATCACCGGTGCCGTTGATGCTGGGGCCGTCAGTGCTCATGGCGCATGGGGGAGATGGCCTAAGGATGCCTGGGCATCGGACTCCAGGCCATGGGCTGGGGTCGCCTTGCTGACCGCTGCCGGCTCCGGCCCCTCCTGGAGCCACTGCTCGAGCAGCAGGGCGGCGGCGGCGCTATCGAGGGCGCCGCTGCGGTCCCCCCGCAGGCCAAAGCGCTCCCCGGCATCCCAACTGCTGGCGTATTCATTCACAAAGGCCAGGGGTAGGTCCAGGTCCCGGGCCAGGCGTTCGCCGTAGCGGCGGCAGTGCTCCGCTTGGGCAGTGGGTTGCTGCTGGGCATCCAGCGGGAGTCCCACCACCAGGGCCAGGATCCGCCGTTCCCGCACCAAGGCCTGGAGCTGCTGCAGGTCCGCGGGATAGCGGCCCCGGTGCAGCGCCGGAAGGGGTTTGACCGTCAGGCCCAGGGGGTCACAGCCGGCTAGGCCGATGCGTTTCCGGCCGACATCCAGGGAGAGCACCGAGCGGGGTGCGGGGGCGGCCATCAGCGCTCGAGGGGCGTTGGGATTGGCTTCTGACCCGGCTGCAGCTGGCCAAGGACCGCCTCCAGCTTGCGGCTGACCCCTTGGCTGGTCTGCGGGGCATGGCGGCGCCAGACGCTGCGGGCCATCACCACCTCTTCCCCTTCGGGCGCCATCCCCAGGCTTTGCAGCCATTGGTTGTGCTCGTGCTTGAGGACATCACTGCGGATCAGCACTTCACCGAGGCCCTGGGCGCTCTGCTCCAGCAGCAGGTGCAGGGGTTGCCCCAGCAGGTGCTGCCAGCCGGGGTGGAGGCTCAGCTCCAGTTCTGGGATCTCTCGGCTGCCGGGGCGCAGCCGCCGGACCCCAGCCACCGCTTGCTGGCGACTGGTGTCCATCAGCATCCAGCTGGGCTGTTCGCTTTGATCGAGTAGATCATCCACGCGGCGATCAAGCAGTTGCCGCAACTGGGCCGGCAGGGCGGCCTGCTCGAGTTGCCACATCGACAGGGCGCTCCGGCGATTGAGTGGCAGCAGCTGTAAGTCCGAGGGCAGGGCGCGATCGAGCTGTTTCTGGGGCGGTTCCCAGCGCCAGAGTGTTTCTTGGCGGAGTTGCTGGAAGCCCTGTTGCCGCAGCAGACCCAAGCGATTGCTGTCGGTGCTGGGGCTGGTGGCGATCCAACTGGCGGCGCTCGGACTGCCCTGGATGGCGGCGCGCACCAGGGCGGCCTCAATCGCCATGCGTCCGGCTTCTCCGGCCTCCAGGCTGGCCTCACTGCTGCGCAGGTGTTGGATCTGCCAGCAGCTGCCGCTGCGGTTCAGTCGTTGACTGACAACCAGTCCCAGGGGGGTCTGGGGGTCGCGGAAGGCCACGAAGGTCTCCGAGGCCAGGGGCGGTCGCGGGGCGAGACGTTGCAGCAGCCGCTCGGGCCCCTGCAACAGCAGGGATCGCTGCAGCAGAGGCAGGAGATCGCTGAAGCAGGGTTCCTGCAGAAAAGGCAGCTGCCATCCCCGCAGCGGCTTCACCTGAAGGCTTGGTTGAGCAGCTGAGGACACGGCGGCGCCGAAGGGGCCTCCTTCAATGGTATGGGCGATTGCTAGTTCGGGCGAACCAGCACCAGTGGGGTGAGCTCGTTGGCGTTGCCGGCGGGGTTGGGCTTGAGGGCCCGCTCCAGCAGCGCCTCATCGCAGCCGGGGCTGGAGGCCAGCACCTTGACCCGACCGAGGTCGTTGACATCCACAACGGCGACGGCGACGCCGAGCTCGGCGGCCAGTTGGCGGCAGACCTCGCTGCTTTGAACCGGACCCAGGACGATGGTCTGGTCGTAGGGCGGAGTGGTGCCGGTGACGTCGTCGATCAGGCGGGCCTGTTCACCGGCCAGCCGATAGAACCAACCCTTGGAGCCCACGAGCTTGAGGGCGGTGCCGGCGAGCCAGGCACAGAGCACGCGCGCCGGACCGACGTTGTCGATCAGGGTCTGCAGGCCGCAGGCGGTGGCCAGGGAGCTGGTGGGGTGGAAGACCCGGCAGAGCAGACGGGCCAGGCTGGAGGGCTGCAGGTTGGCCGGGTGGTTGTAGCGGCCCTGCATGACTGCCAGCGGGGTCTCGCCGATGGTCAGGACATCCCCGGGCTGCAGCACGGCGCCGGCGTAGTGCTGGAGGACCTCGGCGGGATCGTCGAGGGTTCCGAGCAGATGGGTGCGAATCGGCAACACGCTGCAGCGATCACCCTGGCGCCAGGTCGCGCTGGAGCTCTTCGCTGGGGCCGGACGGCGCAGGGGAATCAGCACCCCATCGCGTTGTTGCAGCCGGCCGAAGGGGCCGTAGTTGATCCAGAGGATCTCCAGCCAGAGGGTGTCCAGCAGGTTGCGCAGGTCGCTGCCGGCTGGGGCCTCAAGCGTGATCAGCGCTTCGGCTTGGGTGGTCTTGCGCCCTTTGACGATGTAGGCGAACCAGTAGCCATCGGCGCGGGCCTCCTCATCGGGGTGCTGCGGGCTCAGGCTGCAGCGCACGTTGACCCCAGAGAGGTCCGCGCGTCCAAGCAGGGTGGGTTTGAGTTCAATCTCGGGAACAAAGACCTCCATCCGCCGGTGTGGGTTGCGGATGCTCAGGGTTCCCTTGACCTGCCATTGGCTGTCGGAGACCCGCTGCACCTTCCAACCGCTGCTGCTGAGCCGCAGGGGTGAGGCGGGCCGCAGGCGATGGCGCAGCTCCAGCCAGAGCAACGCCAACCCAAAGACCAGGGCGGCGATCAGGACAACAGCAAACAGGGCGGCCAACGGCGGAGCTTTGCGTTCTGCGGGAGCGTAGGTCGTGCAGCAGAAAAACCCGCTTAGCGTTTCGGCATTGCGGTGGTGAGCCCCGATGCGCAAGACCTTCGTTCTCGATACGAATGTGTTGCTGCATGACCCCCAGGCCCTCACACGCTTTGAAGACAACGCGGTGGTGATCCCGATCGAGGTGGTCGAGGAGATCGACCGCTTCAAGAAGGACCCCTCCGAGAAGGGCCGCAATGCGCGCCAGATCTCGCGCCTGCTCGATGCCCTGCGGGAGAAGGGGAACCTGGCGGATGGCGTGCCGATTGATGAGGGCAGTGGCGGCACGCTGCAGGTGGTCTTCTGCCGCAGCGAGACCCTGGCCCAGTTGCCGCCGGAGCTCAAGGGCGGCAGCGGTGACAACAACATCCTGGCGGTGGCGCTGGAGCAGCTCCGCTCCGGCTTGATTGCCGATCAACCCCCGGTGGTGCTGGTCACCAAGGACACCAACCTGCGGATCAAGGCCGATGCCGTCGGCCTGACCGCTCAGGACTACACCACCGACAAGGTCGACATCGCTGACCTCTACGCCGGTGTGAGTGAGCTATCGGCCAGTGCAACGGCGATGGACACCCTCAAGAGCGAGGGGGGGCTGCCGCTCACGGAGCTTCCCTCCGCTGAAGGGGCCGACCTCCAGACCAATGAGGGGGTCACCTTGGTGGATCAGGCCCAACCCAATCACACGCTGCTCGCGCGTTTTGATGCCCAGCATCAGCGGCTGGTGCCGCTGCTACGCAGCACGCGGGCCCGCCTGGGCAAGGTCTCGCCCCGCAACCGCGAGCAGACTTTTGCCTTGGATCTGCTGCTGGATCCCTCGGTGCAACTCCTGACCCTGGTGGGGAAGGCCGGGACGGGGAAAACCCTGCTGGCCCTGGCGGCGGGCCTGCACCAGGTGGCGGATGAACAGCTGTATGAACGCCTGCTGGTGACCCGGCCGGTGATCTCGCTGGGTAAAGAGATCGGCTTTCTGCCCGGCAGCCTCGAGGAAAAGATGGGCCCCTGGATGCAGCCGATCATCGACAACCTTGATTTCCTGCTCGGCAACAGCCCTGAAGAGGAGGGCCGTTCGGGAGCCAAGGGCGCCTCGGGGCCTGCGACTCGTGCCGGCACCAATCGGGCCCCCCGCAGCAACTGGACGGACCTCAAGGGGATGGGGCTCCTGGAGGTGGAGGCGATCAGCTACATCCGCGGTCGCTCGATTCCGCGGCAGTACATGGTGGTGGATGAGGCCCAGAACCTCACTCCCCACGAGGTCAAAACGATCGTCACCCGGGTGGGTGAGGGCACCAAGATCGTCTTCACCGGTGACCCCTATCAGATCGACAATCCCTATGTGGATGCCGAGAGCAACGGCCTGACCTGGCTGGTGGAGCGCTTCAAAGGGCAGCCGCTCGCCGGCCACATCACTTTGATCCGCGGCGAACGCAGCGAACTGGCGGAGCTGGCGGCGAACCTGCTTTGACTTAGCAATCCAGGCAGGAGCGGCGTTCGGTGTCGCTGATGTCGCCGCGTTCGCGTTGCCATTGGCGCCGCCGTAGCCGCTCATAGGCCTGGCAGAACTCCTCGCCCAGGGCGCTGCGCAGGTTGGTATCGGCGCTGAACGCATCCAGGGCTTCACCCAGATCGGCGGGCAGCCGCTGGCATTGGCCCGGTGTGAGCGGGTTGGCGTAGTTGTCGTTGTCGCGGCGCGGGCCTGGCTCGAGCTGCCGTTCAATCCCATCGAGCCCCGCCGCCAGCACCGCTGCTTGCAGCAGGTAGGGGTGGGTGGAGCCGTCCGGCAGCCGCAGTTCAAGGCGCTGCCCATCGGGGATGCGCACCATGTGGGTGCGGTTGTTGCCGGTGTAGCTGATCCCGCCTGGGCTCCAGGTGGCGCCGGAGGTGGTCGGCTGTGCGGCAAGGCGCCGGTAACTGTTCACCGTGGGGTTGGTGATGGCGCAGAGCGCCGGTGCGTGCTCGATGAGTCCGCCAAGGAAGTGATAGGCCAGCGAGGAGAGCCCGAGCTCACCGTTGGGGTCGTGGAACAGATTGCCCCCGGCCATGGCACTTCCGTTGGCTCCCCAAAGGGAGAGGTGGGTGTGGCAGCCGTTGCCGGTGAGGGCGGCGAAGGGTTTGGCCATAAAGCTGGCCCGCAGACCCTGTTGCTCCGCCATCGCCTTCACCATCACCTTGAAGAAGGCATGGCGATCCGCAGTGGTGAGGGCTTCGGCGAAGGTCCAGTTGATCTCGAACTGGCCGTTGGCATCCTCGTGGTCGGCTTGGTAGGGCCCCCAGCCCAGCTGCTCCATCGCGGTGAGCAAGGGCCCGATGAGGCCGAACTGGCGCATCAGCGCCAGCTGGTCGTAACAGGGTTTTTCCTGATGATCGGCGGTGTCGGCGATCGCGGCGCCATCGGGGCTGAGCAGGAAAAATTCCGCCTCAACGCCGCTGCGCAGCTCGTAGCCGAGTGCCGCTGCTCGTTGCTGCTGCCGGCGCAGCAGGCGCCGTGGGCACTGCGCCATGGGGTCGCCATTCAGTGTGAGCTCGGCGGCCACCCAGCCCACACCCGGTTGCCAGGGCAAGGGTGTGAGGCTGCTGGGATCGGGAATCGCCATCACATCCCCAGCGGCGGGGGAGAGGTCGAGCCAGGCGGCAAAGCCGGCAAAGCCGGCTCCATCGCCAGCCATGGCTGCGGCCGCTGACGCGGGGACCAACTTGGCCCGCTGCATCCCGAACAGATCGGTAAACGACATCAGCAGGAACTGAAGCCCGAGCTCCTGCATCTGTGCGTTCAGGGTTGGGGAAGGAGTGTTCATGCCGGAGTGGGGTTGCGGAATTAGAGGGCGATGGGTTGGGCGAGCAGCTCGGCCACGATGCGCTGCAGCTGCTGTTGCTCGGCAGCACTGCTGTGGGGGTTGCCGGCGCGGTGCCCCAGCTCGGACTGGATCAGATGCCACTGCGCCCCGGGGATCGCAGCGGCGTCAACCGCCAAATCGTCGGGGGTGAAGTAGAGGTCGTGGCTGCCGGCCACCACTGCTGTGCGGGCCCTGATCGCCGCCAGGGTGGTGGGCAGGTCGCTGCCGGCTGCGACATCGTGCGCGAGCCAGGTGTCGAGCATGGCGATCAGATCGCGCGGATCATGGCGCTGGTAGTGGGGCAACCACTGCTGTTCCACGTGTTGCTCCACCGGCTCCTGTACGCCGCGGAAAAACGGCTGACTCGCCGCCCAGCTGGCATAGATCAGCGCGTAGGTGCGCAGCCCCTGCTCAGGCGGTGCTGAAAAGCACGAGCCAGTCCAGTGCGCATCGGCGGTGAGCGCCTGGCGCAAGCTGAGGCAGAACAGACGGTTGTGCGTTGAGGTGCGCGTGGTGCCGCAGACGCAGCAGATGCGCTCCACAAGCTCGGGCTGATCCACGGCCCACTGGTAGGCCTGCTGCGCTCCCATTGACCATCCGTAGATCAGGGCGAGCCGTTCGGCCCCAAATGCCTCCTTCAACAGTTGGTGTTGGGCGGCCACATTGTCGCGATGGCTCACCACCCAACCCTGCTCGGCCAGACCCATGGCTCCATGGCTGGGGCTGCTGGAGGCGCCGTTGCCGAATTGACCGGCAATCACGATGCAGTAGCGATCGGGATCAAGAACGGGGCCAGCTAGCCAGGCCAGATCCTCGGGCCGGGCACCGTAGGAAGTGGGAACGAGGATCAGGTTGGAGCGATCGGCATTGAGCTCGCCGATCTTCAGGTAGGTGATCTGGGCATCAGGGATGGTCTGGCCGCAGCCCAGAGGCCAATCCCCGAGATGGTGCTGCCGCAACTGGCCTGTCATGCAGCCAGCGCCGCAAGGTTGCGCAGTAGGCCGCGATGGACGTTGATGTAGCCCTGATCGAGATGCTGCAAGGCCGGAGCCACATAGCGGTGGGCTTCGGGCAGGGCGTGGAAGGGTATGGAGGCGTAGAGGTGGTGTTCGGCGTGGAACGGCATGTTCCACATCAGCCAGCGCAGCGGCTGCAGCGTGAGCGTGGTGCGGGTGTTGCGGGTGCCGTCATCGCCGAAGCTGCAGCCGCCGTGCTCGGCCAGCAACACGAAGCGCAGCAGGGGTTGTCCCACCGCCAGGGGGAGCAACCAGGCCCAGAAGAGCAGCCCATTACCGGCGGGAATCGAGGCCAGCAGCAGAAGGCCGTAGAGCCCGAACTGCAGCCGCACCGATCGCGTGACCTGAGCGGCTGCTTCCTCAGGGATATAGGGGCAGCCGCTGAAATTCCCCAGCAAGGCGCGTATGTGGCCGCGGAGTTTGCCAATCCACCAGGTCACGCCGCTGAGCTCAAGGAGATAGGCGGGCACGGTGCTGGGTGCCGGATCCTCCAGTTCCGGATCGAGCCCGGGCTGATGGGTGTAGCGGTGATGCCACTGGTGATAGCGGCGATAGAAATCGGCGTTGTAAAAGCTCAGGACCCCGGCCCACCAGGCCACCGTGTCGTTGAGGCGGCGGTCGGCGAAGGCGGTGCGGTGGCCGCACTCGTGCATGGCGCAAAAGCAGAACGCCAGGCCAGTGCCCAGCAGTACCAGTGCCATCAACCGCAGAGGCAGCGGTAGATCTGTGTGCAGCCAAACCGAAGCGCTCAACGCGATCAACGCTGCATGGCTGATCGTTCGACGCCAACCTGCGGAATTGCTGCGTCGATTCAGTTCCGCCAGCTGGTCGGGAGGGATCAGCGCTGGGCTGGCAGGCTTGGCGGCCATCGCTGAATCAAACTGACGTCCGTACTGTCTGTCAGCGGCCCAGCGGTTGACCGTTCAGACTGAACTTCAATGTCCCAGCGCGCAGTCTGTGTCAAGAAGAGTCCACAGCTTGAATTTGCTTCGTAGATTCAAGTCACACGCCCCCCTGCGGCCGATGGTCAACAGTGACGCGATCGAAACGCCGGATCCCCGGCGCGGGGTTCTGGTCGCTTCGTTGCGCAGTCGCTATCAGGCTGCCGTTCGGCACAACGATGCCGATTCCAAGCAGGCTTTGTTCAAGGAGGCTGTGTATCTAGGAATCCAGCCCGAGGAATTCACCGACGACTGCTGAAGTTGCAAGGTTGCCGCCCTGTTGTTCTGTTCAGCCTCTGGGGATTCCAGGGGCATCTGTCGGCGGCCACTCGCATTGCTGCAGCGCAGGGTTTCGATGGTCTTGAAGCGAACCTCAAGCACCTTGCCCTTCGCAATCTGAAGCCAGCTGCCGTTGTTGATGCGATGGGCCAGGCCCGGCAGCAACTGGTGCTGGAGGTGTTCACCGGCGGCGACTACGTGCCGGACCTGAACTGGACCCCGGATCAGCACCTGTACGACCTGGCGGAGCAGCTGAAACGCGCACCCTCTCTGAAGCCATTGAGAGTGACTGTGCTCACCGGCAGTGACAGCTGGCCCTGGCGGGTCCAAGAACACTTCTGGAGCGAGGTGATGGCGTTGATCGCAGATTGTCCGATCCCGGTGAGCTTCGAGACCCACCGCTCCCGCAGCTTCTACAGCCCCTGGGGGATCACTCCTTTCCTTGAGACGTTTCCTGACCTTCGCCTCACCGCTGACCTCAGCCACTGGTGCGTTGTGTCTGAGCGTTTGATGTCACCAGATCTGGCACCCATCCAGGCCATCGCCCCTCGGGTTGATCATGTTCATGCCCGGGTGGGACATGCTCAAGGGCCATCAGTCGGCCATCCGTTTGCGCCGGAGTGGCAACAGGCGCTCGATGCTCACGCGGCGTGCTGGCGCTTGTTTAGGCAGACGCGCTCATCGTTGAGCCGAGGTCCGTTCACGATCACGCCTGAATTCGGGCCTGATGGATACCTGCCGCAGTTGCCTTTCACCGCTCAACCGGTGGCTGATTTGCTCGAGATCAATACCCGCATGGCCCACTGGCTTCGTCAGGACCTTCTGTGGTGATTGAGGGCTGATCCGGCCAATGATCGAGTCCCATCCATACCCCATAGAGCTCCTGCCATTGCAGGATCCTCTGCTCGAGCTGATGGGGAGGGCCAGGGATCAATCCGCTGCTGTAGCCCTTCTGGGCGGATTCAACCAAGCGGCGATCTTCATCCAGAAACAGCAGCATCTCGTCGAGCCACGCTTGGGCGTGATCAGCACACTCAGGAGGACCCATCAGCCAAACGTCCATGACGCAATGGGTTGGCTTGGCCGGTGGTCCAGGAAGAAAGTTGATCAGTGCCATGCGCTGATCAGGCCAAAGCAAGAGGTGACTCCAGGGGCATAACCCAAAGGTGTAGAAGGTGCCCCCCTGCTTGAGGGGAGTGGCCAGCAGGTTGCCGTGGCGGCTCGTGGCATGTCTGTAGTCACGTACCGGTCCCTGCTCTCGATGCAGGGTGGTCGGATGCGCGATGGCTACGTGATAGTCGTCAAGCGTGTTGTCATGAGCGACTTTCCAGTTACAGGCCAGCGGGCTGCTGTGGCGCGCCAATAACTGGCGTGGTGTATGAAAGAGATCGGCTGCTTCCTCAAGCACCAGGTCGAGTTGCTGTTCGAGCGGCACCGGATTTGGCGCGATGGCCACCCAGATCCAGGGGCCGAAGGCGCGGCAGGGGAGTTGGTGCAGAGGCCAGTCATCTCGTTTGAATCCCTCCATGAACTGGGATTCGCGGGCAGCTGCTAACAGCGTTCCGTCCAGGTCGTAGGTCCACCCGTGGTAGGGGCAGATCAGACGCTTGCAGGCTGTCGCCGTGTCCGAGGCGTCGAGGAGGGCAACACCGCGGTGGGGGCAGCGGTTGATAAATGCCTGGGGGTGAGTCTGCCCAGCGGGATGGGTAATCAGGATCGACTTCCCCAGCAGCTCGACCGCCAGAGCTGCTCCGGGGTTGATGGCCTTTCGGGCGGCCAGAGGGTGCCAGCAGCGATTGGCGTACTGACGGCGTTCGCGCTCAGCGACTGCACTGGAGTCGTACAACCAGCCCGGAAGAAATCGGGGCCGGCTCATGCACCCACCGCCGGCTCGAGGCCCCTCAGGCAGTGGGCGAGTTCTTCTCGCATGCTGAGGAATTCGGGCGACACGCGCAGGTGAGCCATCGCCGAGCGGTCGAGATCAACCGACACGCTGCGAACGATGCGGCCGGGTGAGGGGGCCATGATGTGGACCGTGCCGGCCAGGAGAAGAGCTTCCTCCAAGTCGTGGGTAATCAGCAGAGCGGTGAGCCCTGTCCGGCGCCACAGATCATGCAGAAATTCCTGCATGGATTCACGAATCTGGATGTCGAGAGCGCCGAAGGGTTCGTCAAGGAGCAGAACTTTCGGTTCGGCGGCAAGAGCCCTAGCGATGGCAATCCGTTGCTGCATCCCACCGGAGAGTTCCTGGGGCAAGCGCCTTGCCGCATCACCGAGACCCACCACATCCAAAAAATAGGAGCATCGTTCACGGACCTCTCGCTTCGGCCTCCCCTGTAGCTGCATACCGAAGGCCACATTCTGAGCGGCGGTGAGCCAGGGATAGAGGCTGTATTTCTGGAACACCATGCCCCGATCTGGGCCTGGCTTTTCGATCTTGCTTCCATCCATTGAGATGGTGCCTGAGCTTGGCTGATCCAGTCCTGCGATCAAGCGCATCACCGTGGATTTGCCGGAGCCTGAGCTGCCGACCAGGGCAACAAACTCGCCCGAGTGGATGTCGAAGCTCACATCACTGAGCACTTCCTTGCGCTGGGCCCCATAGCCAAAGCTTTTGTAAACCTTGTCGATCTTTAGATGCATGGCAAGGGTCCGATCAGTTGGCCCAGGAACAGGCCCGGCGCATAAGAGCGCGGAAGCCCAAATCAATGACGAGGCCAATCAGGCCGATCACAATCAGACCCATAAAAATTTCATCTGTTCTAAGAAACCTCTGGGCCAGGCTGATGCGTTTTCCCAGGCCTTCTGTTGCTGCAACAAGCTCTGCAACGATTACTAGATTCCAAGCTGAGGCCATGTTGATTCGGTATGCATCCAGGACCTGAGGTGCGATGAAAGGGGCAACCACACGGGTGAGGATTGGCATGGTGCGGCCGCCGAGCGTCATCGCTGTTTCCACCAGTTCGCGTGGTACGAACTTGACCGAGTCCATGATCATCAACGTATTGAAAAAGAAGGTGCCGATGAATATCAACAGAACCTTGGGTAGTTCATCAAGGCCAAAGTAAATAATTAATAGAGGGATGAATGCTGGTGCCGGCATGTAGCGGATAAGGCCCATGAGTGGTTCCAGCAGTCGGCAGATCACCGGGTTGGTTCCCATCAGGATGCCCAGTGGGAGTGCCAGTCCGGCTGACATGGCAAAGCCGATGAACACCCTCTGAATACTGGCGATGGCATCCTTTAACAGGATCCCGCTCGACCATTGTTGTTGGCCTGCGCTCCAGACCGCCTGGGGCGAAGGCAGAAACAGTTTGTTCACGCTTCCGCTGGCTGTGATTGCGTACCAAAGCAGCAGCACAACCATGATCCCCGTGAGCCCAAGGGCCCAAGGGTGTCGAATCAGGCGTTGGAGCACAGACACGATGCAAATCCCAGCGCTTACTTGGCGTTATCCACGAATGTGGAATTCAACAAGGTGCTTAGATCTGGCTTTTTGGTGGCTAGGCCCACCTCCACCAGGAAATTGCTGATCTGCTCTGCTGCGTAGGGCAGCGAGGTCATCGTGTTGCCTGGCTTGAAGTTGGTCTGGTTTTCGCTCAGGCTTTGGATCGTTGTCCCGGCGTCGTACTCCTTGAATTCCTGCTCAGAGACCCCAGAGCGCTGCACCAGGATCGGTAAGGTTGTCGCAGGATCATCTTTCATCAGCTTCAAGGTGGCGAACCATGCATTCACAACCTCTTGAATGGCCTCGGGATTCTTCTCAACGAACTCACGCCGGCACACCAGCAAATCACTAATGGCCCCTGGGTGTTCGCGGGAGGTGGTGAGCGCCTTACTGCCGGTACGTTTGAGTGCCTGTGTCGTGAACGGTGCGTAAACGCCTGCTGCGTCCACCTGACCAGCTGCGAACGCTGCAGCTGCGGCGCCTGTTTCGAGGGGTACGAAGGTGATATCAGATGGCTTTAATCCACCATCCTTCAACACCTTTAACAGTAGGTAGTGGTCAACAGTTCCTTCTTCGGCCGCAACCTTCTTGCCTTTGAGATCAGCGACTGCGTTGATGCCATCTGCAACAACGATCTGATCATTGCCAGTGGAGTAGTCGTTCTGGAGAACCACCTGCAAATCAGCACCGCCAGCAATCGAGCTGATCGTGTCGTTCAGGGTCTGGCTATTGCAATCGAGCTGGCCAGCGTTGAGAGCATTGATGCTGTCGAGGTAGCCATCAAACCACTGCATCTTGGCCTGTGAAGCTACACCTGTGAACAGGCCTTTGGCTTCCGTGACTGCCCAGGGAAACCAGCCGGGCCAGGCGCTGTAGCCGATTCGAATGGCCGTGCTGTTGCTGGCTGGGTTCTGGCAGGCCGTCAAAAGACCTGCACCAAGAGAGGTGATCAACGCCAGCAGCGCTGCGCGACGGCGGGTGGTTGTGTGAGAAGGCGTTTGTTTGGTCATTGTTTGGATTGTTGGGTTGTGCCAGCAGGTGTTGCTTAGAAGAACTCCAGATAGCGTTTGTGCTCCCAATCGGAAACGGCTGAGTGGTAAGCCTCCCACTCCTCTGTTTTGTAAGCCACATACGCATCAAACATGGCATCACCGAATACGGTTCTGGAGAGTGGATCTGCCGCGAACGCATCAATCGCTTCGCCTAGAGTTCTAGGGAGATTCTTGATTCCTCGTTCGTCCCTTTGTTGAGGCGTGAGGGTGTACGCATTGACAAGATTGGCTGGGCCGGGATCCAACCGTTCTCGGATGCCTTGCAAGCCTGCAGCGAGCATCAATGCTGCGCCTAGATACGGGTTGCAAGAGATGTCTGCTGCGCGGCATTCCACCCTTCCACCTGCTGAAGGAATCCTCAGCATGTTGGTTCTGTTGTTGTTGCCGTAGCAGATAAAAACCGGTGCCCACGTAAATCCCGACATGCTCCCCTGCGCCACAAGGCGCTTGTAGCTGTTCACGGTGGGGGCAATCACGGCACAGATGGCTGCTGCATGCCGCAGGACGCCGGCCATGAAGTGGTGAGCGATTTCACTCACCTGACCAGGCGCCTTGTCATCTGTTTCAAACAGATTTCTACCGGTGTCTAGATCCGCTAGAGACATGTTGAAGTGCGCCCCACTGCCGGTGCGGTCGGCGAAGGGTTTGGGCATGAAGGTGGCGATCAGCCCATGTTTGTGGGCGATCTCCTTTGCCATCAGTTTGAAGAACGTCAGCCGATCAGCCATCGTGACAACATCGGCATAGTCGAAGTCAATCTCAAACTGACCAGGTCCATCCTCGTGGTCGAAGGAGTAGACACCCCAGCCGAGCTGATTCATCGCACTCACCAGCTCATCGAGCCATGGCAAATTGTCCAGGAGGCTGCGAACGTCATAGGCAGGTTTGTCGAGCGTGTCACGCGTACTGAGGGGTACGGCTCGGCCCTGTTCATCACGGCGCAGTACAAAGAATTCGGTTTCAACCCCGAGGTTGAACTGCAGGCCCATTGCCGCAGCCTCACGCTGAACACGATTCAGGATGTTCCGGCTGCAGGCTTCAAACGGTTGGCCACGAAGATGCAGATCACTGGCCATCCACACCAGCTCTGGATGCCAGGGGAGGACTGTGGCGCTTGCGGGGTCTGGAACCGCTGCCACTTCGTCATCGCTCACGTCCTGTGGCACGCCATCGAGGGCAGCGCCTGTGAACAGTTCAGATCCCTGAAGCATGGGCCCCAAGTGGCTGAGTGGTACGGCTTTGGCTTTGCAGATCCCATGCAGATCCACGTAGCTCGCCAGTGCGTAGCGCACCCCTTGCTGGCTGAATTCTCTGGCTAGCGCTTGCGCTGCATCGCTGTTGTGACCACTCATGCCCTCACCAGGGTTTGGCTGATGGGCCCAACCACCTGGTGACGCTGCGCGTGAAGCCACTGATGCCAGCTCTCCAGCCCATCGCCACGACTGGCCGAGACCCGGTGGATGGCACAGCGAGGGTTGACGGCACGGATGTTCGCTTCGATCGCCTCGATCTGAACCGGGAGGTACGGCAGCAGATCTGTTTTGGTGATCAGCACGCAGTCCGCTTCGCGGAACATCACCGGGTACTTCAAGGGTTTGTCCTCACCCTCGGTGACACTCAGCAGTGCAACCTTGCGGTGCTCTCCAACTTCGAACTCTGCCGGGCAGACCAGATTGCCGACGTTCTCAACCCAGAGCACATCCAGACTTGAGGGGTGCAGACGTTGTCGCAGCAGTTTCAGGCCACCGCTCACCATCGCCGCATCGAGATGGCAGGCCCGACCGGTTGTGATGGGCACCACGGGAATTCCCACGGCCTCAAGGCGGTCGGCATCGAGTTGGGTGGTCATATCGCCTTCCAGAACAGCCATCTTGAGCTGGTTTGAAAGGCACGCCAGGGTGCGTTCCAATAGGGATGTTTTGCCGGCACCTGGGCTGCTCATCACATTGAGACAGAGCAGCTTCCAGGCATCGAAATGCTCGCGGTTGTGTTCAGCTTGATGTTGGTTGGCGGCCAGGAGATTGAGACCCAGAGTGTCTTCGAGGGGCATGTGCATCGGTTCAGGCCACGCTGGCGGTGGTGAGAAGGTGTTCAGATGTGGTGTTGTTGGGCTCGCTGAGGGTGTAGTCCACAGAGCGAATACGAAGCTCCCGGCCGCTCACGATCTCCTCCATCGGGTGGTGGCAGCAGGGTGAGCGATAGGCCTGGTTGGAGTCTGGTGAATAGGTGCTTTCGCATTTCACGCAGCGACCCACCAGCGGTACGGTCTCGATCACCAGTTGAGCGCCATGCAACCAGCTCTGATGAACTGCTGCGGCCCAGGTTGTGACCAGTTGATCGGGTTCGACACAGGTAAAATCACCCACTTGCAGGTGGACTTTGCTGACCTTGGGCTGCTCAGGTTGATGTTGCTCTCGCCATTCATTCATCGACAGCACGAGGCATTTGGTCATATCAACTTCATGCATGCCTCACCTCCACTTCTGGTCGACGTTCATGTTGCACTCATCGCTGATCCACTCAGGCTTCTGCTTGCGTGGCAGTTGTCCGCTGACAACCAGATGGGCCATGGTGTCGCAGATCACGCGACAGGCCATTAGTGACGTCATATCGCTGATGTCATAGGGGGGAGAAACCTCCACTAGCTCCAATCCACAGACTGGGACCTGACGCACAATCAGTTCAAGCAATTTCAGTGCTTCTCTCGGCAATAGCCCGCCTGGTTCGGGCCAACCTGTGCCTGGAACGAAACCGGCATCGATGCAGTCGATATCGAATGAGATGTACACGCAATCGGTACCGTCTGTGGCTCGATCGATTGCGAATTGGGCGGCCGCTTCGAGCCCCATTTCGCAAATATCCGTCACGGTGAGCACATTGGTGCCCCGTTCGCGGCATATCTTCACCCCTTCGCGAGGCACCTGCCAGCCGCCGATCCCCAGTTGCACCAGGTTCTTGGCTGGTGCATTGGCCATGTTGGTTGCATGGAACCAGGGGCAAGTATGCATCCTCTCATCCAGATCGATTTCCTGTGTATCGACATGGCGATCAAAATGGATGATGCCAACCTTCTTGTCGCCCAGATGCCGGCAAACGCCACGCACTGTGGGGAAACCGATTGAGTGATCGCCACCCAGAATGATTGGGAAAGCGCCACTGGCAAAAATGTGAGCGATGCCTTTGGAAATCTGATCGAAGCTCTTTTCGTTGTTCGCGGGAATGGTGAAGATGTCGCCCACATCACAGAGTTTGATCTGCTCTCTGAGGTCCACGCCCATCTCGTAGTTGTATGGGGTGTAAAGAGCTGAGATTCGTCGGATCCCCTGTGGGCCAAATCGTGTTCCAGGCCGGTACGTCGTCCCGCTGTCATGCGGTACTCCAACGATCGCTACATCGAATTCGCCAACTCTGTTGACGTCTTCGATGTAGGGAGCCTTCATGAAGGTGTTAATCCCTGCGTAATGGGGCAGCTCACCTCTTGAAAACGTGGAAATCCTTCGGTCCACGATGCTTTCAGCCGCTTCCAAGCCGAAGCGATGGGCTTGGTCAACTTCCTGCTGCCAGCCTGTGAGCGGCAGGGCTCTTTCTTTCTCTAGCGCCCTTTGGCCTTCCGTGTCTTGTTTGCCTGCCTGCGGCCGATCAAAGGCGCCAGAGGCGTCCGACGTTGTGTTCATGATTCGGGAGAGCGTGGAGTGGCTGCGGTCTCCCGGGCTTTTATCCCTCCGTGTGCCGGCCGTGGCCGGTGGAGAACTCTTGGACCAGACACCCTGAAAAAGGCCGGAACCCTAGAACTCCTTATCCGCAGTTCAATGGTTCGGCAGAGCCTCAGATTCATCGGTGGTCGTCGTTACCGATTCGAGCTCGCTCTGCGTGGTGTTTAGTGGTAATGGTGGTGGTTCTGCTCAACAGAGCCCTGCTTCTGAGCGCTCTGTTGCTCTGTCTGCCCATGGTCAGGATGTGCTTGGGCTGGAATTGCTCCAAGCAGGCAGGTGCCAAGACCCAGGCTCATGGCGAGCAGGAGGGAATGCATTGCAATTTCACGCCGTGTGAATTGACTGAGTGACGGCGTGAGTGGAACGTATCGATCCAGTGGCCTGTTGCTGGTAGCGCTTGCCACCAAACCGTTCAAACCATCCGCTCAGGCCGCACCCATCGGTCGAACTCCTCGGCGCTGATCTCGCCGAGGACCAGCGCGGCTTCCTTGAGGCTCAGACCGTGCTTATGGGCATGTTTGGCAATGCCGCTGGCGCGGTCGTAGCCGATGGCGGGGGTCAGGGCCGTCACAAGCATCAGGCTCTGATTCAGAAGCCGCTCGATTCGCTGTTCATTGGCCTTGAGGCCCTCGATGCAGTGCTCGCGGAAGCTGGTGCAGCCGCCCGCCAGCAGCTCGATGCTCTCGAGCACGTTGTGGGCGATCAGGGGCTTGAAGACATTCAGCTCAAAGTTGCCCTGGCTGGCGCCGATTTGAACGGCGGTGTTGTTGCCCATTACCTGGGCCGCCACCATCGTCAGGCTCTCGCACTGGGTGGGGTTGACCTTGCCCGGCATGATCGAGCTGCCCGGCTCGTTTTCCGGCAGGACCAGTTCTCCTAGGCCGCAGCGTGGGCCGCTGCCGAGCCAGCGGATGTCATTGGCGATCTTCATCAACGACCCCGCCAGCACCGTCAGGGCGCCATGGCTTAAGGCCAGGGCCTCATGGCCCGCCAAGGCCTGGAACTTGTTGGGGGCGCTGCTGAAGGCGGTTCCAAGCCGCTCCGTGAGCCGCGCCGCGACCGCCTCGCCAAAGCCCTTCGGGGCATTGAGGCCGGTGCCCACGGCGGTGCCACCGATGGCAAGCTCTCGCACCCGCGGCAGGCTCTGGCGGATGGCTTCAATCGCCAGCTGCAGCTGGGCGACGTAGCCGCTGAATTCCTGGCCCAGGCTCAGGGGCACCGCATCTTGCAGATGGGTGCGGCCGATCTTGACCAGATCGGCGTAGGCCGTGGCCTTGGCCTGCAGGGCTGCCGCCAGGCCCTCAACCGCGGGCAGGAGCCGTTGCTCCAGTTCGATCACCACGGCGATGTGCATCGCCGCCGGGAAGGTGTCGTTGCTCGATTGGCTCAGGTTGACGTGGTCGTTGGGGTGCACTGGGCTCTTGCTTCCCAGTTCACCGCCGAGGGCCTCGATCGCCTTGTTGGCGATGACCTCGTTGGCGTTCATGTTGCTCTGGGTGCCCGAGCCGGTCTGCCAGACCTTCAGCGGGAACTCCTGATCCAGATCTCCGGCGGCCACCTTCTCGGCGGCGGACACGATGGCGCCGCAGAGGTCCGCATCCAGCTTGCCGAGATCGCGATTCGCCTCAGCGCAGGCCGCCTTGAGCTGACCAAAGGCATGCACGATCGCAAGGGGCATGCGCTGGCCGAAGGGGAAGTTCCCTATTGAGCGCTGGGTCTGGGCGCCCCAGTAGTGCTCCGCGGGAACGGCGATGACCCCGAGGCTGTCGGTCTCTTGGCGCTGACTCATGGGGCGGCGACGATTTCGCTGTTGAGTTCGTTGACCTCGCGGTTGAGGCTGAGCTTCGTATCACCCTGGGGACGGAGCCCGGTGATGCCGCTCAGCGCTTCGTTGATGGCGTCGATGCTCACGGGCCCGCTTTCATCGAGGACCACCTTGCCCTCGCGGTCGAGCACCACGACCTGGGGGATTTGGCCCTTCCAGTAGCTGGCGGGGTCAATGGCGCCGTGGGTCTCCCGGTTCTGCAGGGGGTCGGTCTGCAGCAGGATCAACTCAGCGCTGCGGCCCCAGAGGCGCTGCAGTTCGTTGAAGACGACGGCGTACTGCTTGCTGGCGGCGCTGTCATCGAGGAAGAAGCCCAGGATGATCACCCGGTGCTCCTCCAAGGCCTGCGAGAGGGTGCTTCGCGGCGGCACCAGGGAGCCGTTGCCCGCGTAGAGCGCGTAGATATTGCCGTCGTAGCTGTTGGTGTCCCGCGCGGCCTGGCTTGGTGCGGCGAGGCCCAGCACCAGAACCAAGCAGAGGGCCAGCGCTGCAAGGGGCTTCAGCAGCCGGGCCAGGGTGCGGGGCATCAACGCAGGGAAAGCTGCGGCCATTCTGGCCTTCAGCAGGTCAGGAACCGCGGCCGATGCTGCGGCCCATGCCCTGGAGGATTCCGCGGCCGACCAGGCCAATGGCCCGACCAATCACCTGGGTCAGCAGCACCACCACCAGATCCCCGAGTCGCCTGAACAGGGCCTGGACCTGGGGGGCAAGGGCATCGCGACCCTCCAGCACGAGGGTGATCAGTTGCTGGCCCCAGCTGAGCTGCTGCAACTCCCGGTCCCGGGGTTCCATGTGCTCGATCGGAACGATGGCGCCTTGCTTGAGTCCATAGAGCAAGCGGCGGCTTTCGTAGAGCTGGACGGGCCTCTCAAACAGGCTGTCCCAGCGTTGCTGGGAGTTCAGCTGGTTGCGCAGTCGCTCCAGGTTCCGTGTGGGCAGGAGATCACTGCGCAGGAGGTAGCGGCGCAGATCAGGCCAGGTGCTGCAGCTGGCGAGGATTTCGGCGCTGATCAGTTCCGCCGTGCGAATCAGCCAGTTGCTGATCAGTGCCTCCAGGTGGAGCAGCGCCTGGGGTTCATCGGGGGCCAACAGGCGGCCGTCCACCAGGATCGGTTGGGCGCAGACCAGGGCCGCGAGCATCGGCAGAGCAGCCGGCAGTTCTGGATCCACCGCGGTGAGGTCACTGGCCTCACTCAGGCTCTGGGCGACGGGAAGCAGGCCCCCCTCAAGCGGTAGTTGGACGTATTCACCGGCCATGGCCCGCATGGAGAGGCGACGCAATTCCGGTTGCTGCCCAAGCCAACGCTCTTCCAGAGCCACACCGCGCAGCTGCTCGTGGCGGAAGCGGGTGATCAGGAGATCGAACTGGGCCAGCAGGGCGAGCAGCAGATCGCGGCGGTGGTCTGTGTTCAGTCCCTCCAGGGCCATCAGCTGACCGCTTTGGTTGCTGAGACCGGTGGAGGCGGCCGTGATCAACCGCTCTTGGATGGCCTCCCAGACACCGATGGCGGTGCGCTCCCGCAGGGTGATGCCAACGACGGCCTGAGGCTCCGGGCGCTGCAGCGGCGCCTCAGACGGGAAGGCCATGCTGATGGGCCCCCAGAGCCAAAGCAGCAGCCGTTTGGCCAGGGCCAGTTCCCGGAGCCGACCCGCTAACAGGAGGGCATTCAGGCCCACCGGCTGGAGGTCGAGCCAGCGGCGGCAGCGCAGCGCCTCCGCTTCGATTTGAGCCAGGCCACTGCGCAGCAGCCACTGGCCAAGGCCCAGGGCCTCCCGGCTCTGCTCGGGTTGGTCGATCCCGCGCAGTGGCCGCAGTTCCACCACCCGTCCGCCCGTCAGCAGGGTGTCAACGGCGGCGCGGATCTCCTGGGGCTCCGCCTGTTGCAGCAGACCTTCAGCCGGCAACTGCAGCAGCCAGCTGCTGGGTAGGTCGGATTCCGCCGGTAGGAGCAGCAGCAGCGGCGCCGGTTGCCAGCGATCGCGTAGCTGGGCGAGTTCCCGCTCCAGCGTGGCCGCAGGCATGCCAGCACTGATGCTCCAGATCACCAGGGCGATGGCTCCCTTGTCTGGGTCGCTGGCTGCTTTGAGCTGGAACGACTCCTCCAGCAACCGCTCCAGGCCCGCCTGAATCAGGGGCTCCGCCAGGATCAGGATCGGAGGTGCGTCCTTCGCCTCGGGCACGGATCAGGGTTGAGCCTTGTTGGCGTTCAAGTTAACGGGGATTGACGCAGTTTCCAGTGCTGCTCAAGGCTCTGGCGCACTTAGCGCCGCCGTCCGCTGAGATTGAGCGTGTAGCTCTCAATCCGATAGCCGGTTTGCTCTTCAATGCGATCGAGCAGATCGGCGGGTAATTCCACATCCAGATCCTGGATGGCACCGGACTCGAGGCAGGTGATGTGGCTGTGGGGATCGCTGCGGTAGCCGTAGAGCCGTCCATTGGCGCGATCAAGACACTCGATCACCCCTGCGCTTTGGAGCGCTTCAAGGTTTTGGTAGACGGAGGTATGGCCGATGTTGCGGCCCTTGGCGTTGAGCCGCTCAAAGATGTCGCGGGCACTGAGGTGATCCCGCTCGTCCCAGAGCAGCTCGAGCACCATCCGACGCTGGCGTGAGAGCCGCATTCCCAGGTCTTTGCAGCGGGAATAGGCGAGATCCACCCCGTGGGTCCCGCCGGCCGATGCGTTGTTGGGTGCTGAGGAAGCAGCCACGACCCAAATAGGTCTCTTACACCGTTATAGAACCCGTAGGCGGATTGAGTGCGTCTTGGAGCCGCTCTGGACCGATTGCCTGCAGGGCTTCGGCGAGATCCACCGTGCCGTCATAGAGCGCGCGGCCGACGATGACGCCGCTCACCCCCAGGGGTGCAATGGAGAGCAGCGAGAGAATGTCCTCGAGGGTGCCGATCCCGCCCGAGGCAATCACTGGGATGCTGCTGGCCTCGGCCATGGCGCGCAGGGCGTCGATGTTCGGCCCGGCCAAGGTCCCATCGGTGGCGATGTCGGTGCTGATGATCGCGGCGACGCCGCTGCCATCAAAACTCTTGGCCAATTCGGTGGCTTGGACGGTGCTGGTTTCGATCCAGCCACGGGTGGCCACTAGGCCGTCTTTGGCATCGATTCCCACCACGACCTTGCCCGGGTGACGGCTG
Source organism: Synechococcus sp. CB0205 (assembly GCF_000179255.1). Classification (NCBI taxonomy): domain Bacteria; kingdom Bacillati; phylum Cyanobacteriota; class Cyanophyceae; order Synechococcales; family Synechococcaceae; genus Synechococcus; species Synechococcus sp. CB0205. The sequence goes on along the minus strand of NZ_ADXM01000056.1, from coordinate 9,509 downwards.
GCGAGTTCTTTGACCAGCTCAGGCTTTTCGATCGCCACGGTGCCGAGGATTACCCGATCGAGGCCGCACTGCAGCAGTTCCTCGGCCCGCTCGGCACTGCGGACACCGCCGCCCAACTGGACGGGAATCGAGAGGGCTGAGGTGATGGCCTTGACCGCCTGGTCATTGACCGGTTGACCGGTTTTGGCCCCATCGAGATCGACCAGGTGCAGCCGTTGCGCCCCCTGCCGCTGCCAATCGAGGGCCTGCGCCACCGGGTCATCGTTGAAGCGGGTGACCTGGCCGTAATCACCCTGATGCAGCCGAACGCAATGGCCATCCAGCAGGTCGATGGCGGGGATGATCTGCATGGAGGCCGGTCGGCTCAAGGACTGCCAGCCAGGCTGCCAGAGGCTGCGATCCCGCAGTTGCACCAGCGGTACCTCGAGGCGGAACGCCCGATTCAGTACGGCTTCAAGCGCCAGTCGTCGCTCCTTCCCCTTGCCGGACTCCCCGAGAACACGAAAGTGGCGATAGCCCCGCGTCTGACCAAGGACGTTGGCCTGGGCGGTCCACTGCTGCGGCCACTTCATCCCTGGCAGAGCTGCAGGGCCAGGCCGTAGGGGGCGTTGTCTGCAGGATCCTGGATTCCCAGTTCCTGGCGCCACTGGTTGATGGGTTTCTCCCAGCCTTCCTCCCAGCGGGCGATGGCCAGGCACTGGGCCTGGTGAGCGATGGCCGAGCCATGGGCGGCGGCGGCGCTGATGCTTTCGAACTCCTCGAGCTTGAAGCGGAAGTTCGCCAGTTGGCTGGCGCTGGTGAGCAGGACATAGGCGGGAAAGCCGATCTGCGCCGCCGTGATCGCCAGCACCCCTGTCTCCCCTGCCCGTTCGGTGCCAAAGCCGCTGATGACGTGGTGGATGTCGTGGGTGGTCGCAATACGTTGCGTCAGCCATTGGCCGTCGCTCTCGATCGGCCTGGGCCGAAAGAATTCCGGGTCGTAGCCCAGCTGGCGAATCAAGCGGGCGTACTCCCGTCCCAGGCTTCCGGCCGGCAGCGCTTCGAGCGCCTCGATCTGTGGTTGCAGCGGCGGGTAGCGGCCGTCCATCAGTGCGGCCCCTCCGGGAAGTGCGCGGAAGCGCCTGATGCAGTCCTCCATCTGGGGGCTGCCAAGGAAGTTGTCCACCAGATCGGCGATGTTGCTCAGCTCACCGCCACTGCGGCCCACGGCGGCCAGCAACTTGAGGTTGTTGAGGGAGCGCAGAACCTCGTTGAAGCGGCCCATGGCCTCTGCCCGTCAGAACCCTCAGTTTGCAGAGGGCTTCAAGGACGTGCCCAGCGTTTTGAATGGTCAGACCTGTGGGCTGCTGCGATGAAGATCCTGGTGATGGGCGGAACCCGTTTTGTGGGACGTCCCCTGGTGCAACAGCTTCAGGACGCGGGCCATGCACTCACCCTGTTCACCCGCGGCAAGAACCCAGTTCCCGCTGGCGTTGAGCACCTCTGTGGCGACCGCAGTACGGCTGAGGGCCTATCGGCTCTGGCCGGTCGTCAATTTGATGTGATCGTCGATAGTTCTGGCCGCACCGTGACGGACAGCCGCTCGGTTGTGGAGGTGACAGGGGCCCCGAGCCATCGCTTTGTCTACGTCAGCTCCGCCGGTGTCTATGCGGACAGCGCCCTCTGGCCCCTGACGGAGAACTCCCCGACCGATCCCGAGAGTCGTCACAGCGGCAAGCTCGACACCGAGGCCTGGCTGACGGCCGAGAAGATCCCCTTCACCAGCTTCCGGCCCACCTACATCGTTGGTGCGGGCAACTACAACCCTGTCGAGAGCTGGTTCTTCGATCGGATCGTCCATGGCCGTCCAGTGCCCCTTCCCGGCGACGGCAGCACGATCACCCAGTTGGGCCATGTCAACGACCTCGCCACGGCGATGGCCCTGAGCATTGGCGTCGATGCCGCAGCAAATCGGATCTACAACTGCTCGAGTGCCCAGGGCATCAGCTTCCGCGGTCTGGTGGCGGCGGCCGCGCGTGCGTGCGGCAAGGATCCTGCCTCCGTTGAGATCCGCAGCTTTGACCCCAGCAGTCTGGACAAAAAGGCCCGCAAGGCCTTCCCCCTGCGGATGGCCCATTTCCTGACCGATATCCATCGGGTCCAGCGCGAGCTGGCCTGGACACCCCAGTACGACGTCGAGCGCTCCCTCGCTGACAGCTACAGCAACGACTACGCCAAGCGGATGCCCACCAGCCCTGATTTCAGCTCCGACGATCAGCTGCTGGCTCTGTGATGTAGCCCCAGGCTGAGCTCAGGGCCAGCGCCAGGGAGGGCCAGAACAACCAGAAACCCAACAGCTGGAGCGGGGCTGCTCCCCCACCGGGCCAGAGCAGCAGTAAGAGGGCGGCGAATTGAAGGATGGTTTTGGCCTTGCCGCCCCAGGAGGCAGGTCCTCCGCTGCCTTGCCCAGCGCGCCAGCCGGAGATCAGCAGTTCACGGGCGAGCAGGAGCCAGATCGCCCAGAGGGGCAGGGAACCTGCAGCGCCTAGCCAGAGCAGGGGCGCCAGGATCAGGATCTTGTCGGTGAGTGGGTCCAGACGGGCCCCCCAGACCGAGCCGCCCCCGGCGCGTCTGGCCAGCCAGCCGTCGGCGGCATCGCTGAGGCCCCCGAGCAGCAGCAACCACCAGGCCAACCAGCCGTTGCCCTGCACCAGCGCCAGGATCAGGGGCAGACCGATGACGGCGCGGGCGATGGTCAGGCCATCGGCAAGCTGCCGGCTGAGGCTGGAGTTCGGCATGGCTTTCCGACCAAGCGTTGCGGTTCATTCTTCCGCCTGACGGAGCGGCCACAATGACGGCATCCGCAGCGCAGTCATGGTCGTTGAACGCCGGGTCTCCGAAGTGATGACCACGCCCATTCGCAGCGTTGGTCGCGAGACGCCCCTCCAGAACGCGGTGCAGGTGATGAGCGATCACCACATCAGTGGTCTGCCCGTCGTGGATGCCGCCGGTGCGCTGGTGGGCGAGCTGACCGAGCAGGACCTGATGGTGCGTGAGAGCGGCTTTGATGCCGGCCCTTACGTGATGCTGCTCGACGCCGTGATCTATCTGCGCAACCCGCTGCAGTGGGACAAGCAGGTGCATCAGGTGCTCGGCAACAGCGTTGGCGAGGTGATGAGCCAAGCCCCCCACACCTGCAGTGGCGACACCCTGCTGCCGGAGGCGGCCCGCTTGCTGCATGAAAAGGGCACGCAGCGGCTGTTTGTGCTCGATGAGCAGCGGCGCCCGGTCGGGGTCTTGACCCGAGGCGATGTCGTGCGGGCGTTGGCCTCGGCCTGATCCCTAGAGCGGTGGCGGCGCCAGCACCGGTGGCAGCGGCCGAGGGGGGAGCAGCGGCGGCGGAGTTGGTGCCCCGAAGGGGAAGTCCCCCGGGGGCATCGCTTCAGCAGGGGCGAGTGCATCGGCATCCCCGTTTAAGAACTCAGGCTCCTGGGGCAAGGGCTGACCATCCAGCAGCACCAGGGGTGGCGGTAGGTCGGGGGCTTCAGGCGTGAGTTCGTTCTCGAGCGTGCTGTTGGCTGCGCTCTCCTGAAGTTCCCTGAGGGCTAGGGGATCGGCCGTGATCGGCGGTTCACGCAGCGGCGCGCGCTTGGCGCTGCCCGGCGGTTGGGCCAGGGGTGCGGGCGACCAGATCAGGCGCGCCACCGGCTCGACCCCCTGCTCCATCAGACGGTTCAGCCCGGCGAGGGCGCGGTCGGCCAGCTGCGCACCGAAGCTCTGGCCGCATTGCAGCGGGTTGCTGCAATCCCGCTGCCCCAGGCGCGGCGTGAGGCTGGCCAGCAAATTGCCCCGCAGGGAGATGGCGCGGGAGCTCAGTCGCAGCAGGTAGGGGACGTGGACAAAGCTGGTGGCTCCACCGCTGATCCAGTTCGCATCGGCCTCGGTGAATCCTTTGACCCCTGGAATGATCAGGCGGCTTTTGGAGGCGTGATCGGGCAGGTAGGCCGCCTTGAAACCGCGCTGGCGGGCCAGGCTTTTGGTTTGCTCGAGGGTCAGACCATCGCGGCTCATGAGCACCTCGAGGCGACCATCGCTGCGTAGGCCGATGACCATCCGAATCCGCGGCAGGTAATAGCGGATTTGCTGCCCCATCGAGACGCTGTAGGCGCCGCGGTATTCAGGCGGGGGATCCAGAAGATCGTTGTAGAGGCTGTGCAGTCCACCGATGAAGGTGTCGTACTGAGCGGCCCGCTCGGATGTGAGTTCGCCAAAGCCGAAATCAGCACCGCCGTCGTGGCGAATGCCCACAAAGGCCCGTTGGCGGGCTGCGGTTCGGTTTCGGCCTCTCCAGACCTGATCTCCCAACTTCAGGTCCCCCAGTGGAACCGTGATCTCCCGGCCCAGGCTGTTGACATGCCGCTCGTACATCGGCCCGGAGACGTAGGCCAGGGCGGAGGAGTCGTTGTAGGCGTCCTGCTCCCGGTCCCAGCCCTCGAGCAGATCAATGCGGACCTTGCGCGGGTCGAAGTCGAGGGCGTAGACGTCCTGGTCGGGCAGGTAGCGGAAGGGTTCGGCCTGGCCGCCGACCGCACTCAAGCGTGAGGAACCCGTTCTGGCCGGCTCGCCCTCGGGCAAGGGCGGCGCGATGGCGACAAAAAACGCAAACAGACCGGCTGGAAGCCAAAGGGGGATCCAGCGCTTGCGTCGCCAATGGGGGCGCTTCTGTTTCGTCGGTGGCGCTGAAGCGGTGTCCAGATGAAGGGACCAGAGATCAGCAATCTAGGGACCGCTTAGTTCGCGCCCGGCAGTTTCAGAACCCGGTCTTCGGCAATGACCCAGCGCTGCATCTTCAGTGGAGCTGGATGGCCGCCCGTGAGTTCGCCGAAGGCGGGCAGCAGCAGGCGTTGCTGGCTGAAATCCAAGCCAAAACAGGGCAACCGCAGCCGATCAGAGCCTTGTCCGAGGACCGCCACGGGGTGCACGTGGCCGCAGATGTTGAGCAGCTCAGGCTCCGGAGGCGTCTCCGGTTCGTGGCTCAGCCACCAGGCGCCGCGTTGCAGGGATGGTTGGGCCTGCAGCGAGGGAAAGACGGCGCCGCGATCGTGATTCCCTCCGACCAGGAACAACTCGCACCCCATCAGTTCGGGAAGAGCTGCGAGCTTCTCCTGGAGTTCAGGGGTCAGTCCCAGCTGGCTATGGATCAGGTCCCCGAGGACCAGCACCTGCTGCGGGTGAAGCGAGGCCGTGAGCTCTAGCAGCCGATTGAGATTCCCCTGATCCCCATCGCTGGGCAAGGGGATCCCCTGCGCCTGAAAGCTCTCGGCCTTGCCGAGATGGAGATCGGCAATCAGAAGGACCTGGAGCTCTGGATCCCAGGCGGCCCGTTGGGGCAGCAACTCCAGGCGGCTATTGCCCCAGGTCAGGGTTTCGTTGGAGCTCAACGCTGGCCCATGACCCGTTGGTAGGCCGCCCGTTGTTGGGTCGCGGCAATCGTGGCTTGAACCTGCGGGTAGGGGCTCAGATCAATCTGTGGGAAGAAGATCGGCAGGTAGGCCAGGTAGGCGTTCACGGCGCAATCGGCAACGCCCCAGTCGCCGCCCATCAGGGGACCGCTAGCGAGCTTGCGATCGAGCACTTCCATCAGCCGGGGGAACTCCCGCTCCCGGTTGGACGGGACAAACAGGGCCGTGGCCAGGGTGGCGTTGGCAAAGAGCACCCACTGCTGCGCAAGGCCCCGCTCCGCGGCGGTTTGGCATTCGCCCCCAAAACGTTCCGCTAGATAGAGGAGGATCGCGCCACTCTCAAACAGCTGCAGTCGCCCGCCGGGCAGGCTGGGATCCTCATCCACCAGCGCCGGCACCTTGGCGAAGGGGTTGATGGCGGTGAAGGGCTCTTGGCGGTGTTCCCCGGCCTCCATGTCCAGGAGCTGCCAGGTGTAGGGGATCCCCCGTTCTTCCATGTACCAGCGCGGCATGGAGGCGCGGCTGCGGGCGCCGCCGAACAGGGTGAGGGCCATGGATCAGCTGGAAACCGGCCTGAGCGTAGAAGCTGCAGACAGCGGCGTCGGTTGGTTTTGATCTGATCCGCTCCAGCAACCGTTGCTCAGGACTGGAGCGAATCGCACCTGCCGCGGCTTGCCGAGATAGACCCAGGCCTCGCGACCATCGGTCAGGCGGCGCAGCTCCCGCCGGTAGAGCCGGGGTACTCCCTCGAATCGATCCAGCGCCTGCAGTTCCTGGGCCGTGATGCTGTAGAGCTCACCGCTGATGGGGCGACTGGCCTGGGGATTGCAGATCGCCATCGGGAAGGGCCCAAGGTTGTAGAGCTCCAGACCCCTGAGGAGCGCCGTTCCTTCGAACGCGGCATCGCCCAGAAGGCCATGGGAGCGTTCGCCGCGCTTCAGCGTCCCGTAGACGAACACCAGGCCGACATAATCAGGAGCCCCGTTGGTCCCACCCATGACGATTGCGTTGCTGATTGCCTTGGCTGGTTCCTTGGGTGCGATGGCTTTAATCGTGCGTCGTCTCGAGAAGTCCTGATCGGACGCCCCCTAGATCGCCCAGAACTCAGGGTCACTCTTGCGCTGCCGAGGTACCAACTTCAGGTCGTGATCAGGAAAGAGGTCGCGGCTGAGATGCCAAGCCTGCTCTTGGGTCTCTGCCTGCAGCGGAACCCTCAGGATGCGCTGGGGGAACGTGACGTTTAGCTCGTAAAAGAACATTGGGCGCCACCGTCTCTATTCAGGCGGTAGCTAGGGATTTCGCGGGTGGACTCAAACCCAAAGGTTCTTATCCGAAAGCATTGCTGAAGACGGCTTGAAAATTCGCGTGTCCGTGGATCAATAGGGCCGCTGAGAGGGGTACCACGGCGAGGACCAGGGCCAAAAACAGAGCCGAGAGGGGTCGGTGGTTGTTCATGGGCCGCATTGTCGCGCTCTGTTTGGGTGAGCTGACGCGTGCCGAAAAAGCTGTTCTCTTTTTTGGTCTTTCGCTTAGGAGGGAATGCCTGGATTGAACGGTGCTGATGGATGGGCTGGCTCGGGAGCGACTGGGACGCATCAACCCCAATGTCCTCGCCGATCTGTTGAAGCTCACCCCTGAACAGCGGCGTCAGATGGTTCAGCAGCTGAGCGGACTCGAGGCCAACGGGACGATCCCCGTCGAGGTGGCGATGCGTGCCGCCCAAAGGGCCAAAGACGCTGGCGCTTCCTCAGATCTCGCCTGACGCCCAGCCCCTGAGCCATTGCATGAGCGCTTTACTCGGGGCCTTGAGCTCCTCGATCGATCCATAGAGCCAGTCCTGCCAGCCTTCCTGGGGCAAGCCGCTGAAGACCATCAGATTCAGGGGATAGTCCTCGGAGTCGCTGCAGCGCCGGAAGTCATCGCGGTAAAGAAAAACAGGTTTCCCGAGGGCAATCGCGGCACCGAGTTCCAGGATCACGCCCTCATCGGGAGGCGTGCCGTTGACGATGGCGAGGAGGGCGTCGGCATCACGCACGTCCTGCAGATCCGCCTGGGCGACGCGCCAGGCCCAGCCCGGCTGCGCGAGATCCACCTGACCATTTCGCGTGAACGGCTCCCAGACCTCGATCCCTAGCTGCTCAAGGGCCCCGACAAAGTCAGGCAGCAAGCGCGAGCGCCAATGGGCCGAGAAGCCGTAGGGCGAGGCCAGATAGAGGGTTGGTTTAGCCATGGGAGCGTGAGGCGCGGTACTGCTGTTCATCGGCCCTGGCGGCTGCTGCGTTCTCCCAGGGGAAGAGCACCCATTCGCTCGAGTCGTTCACCTCGAGGGCGGTCCACCACTGCGGTTCCACCTTGCTGATCCAGACCAAGGTGGTGATGTCCGTGCGGCTTCGGAAGGGCTCAACAGTGCGCCCGGTTTCATAGATGTCGTCGACCACCAGGCAACCCGCCTCTGGCTGATCCAGTAGCGGTAGGCCCAGGCGATGGCTCAGGCAGACCGCCAGGACCAGTCCACCGCGCGGAACCCCGTAGACCCCCGTCCAAGACGACGACTCAAACTTCTCCAGCGTGGCGTCTAGGGCCCGGTCAAGGTCAGCCCAGCTGAGGGTGCGCATGCGGCTGTGTCTGGTCCCCTGAGCATGAGCCATAGCCCACTGAGATGGGCTGCGGCACGGCCAATCGAGAGAACGGCCAGGCCGATGCAGAGGGGGCAGTGCGTGAGGCTCATCCGCTCAGCTTGCAGGGTTTGCGACCGTCGGTTCTGATTCCCGCTGAATCTTCATGCCAGCCGCTACAAGGGAAGGACGATGGATGGGGCCCGATGCGCCTGCTGCTGTTGTTGGCGCTGCTCCTGGTGGGGTGCCAGAGCGGAGATGACGGTCCTGATCTGGTGGTGAAGACCAGCTCCGGTCAACGTCTGTTGGTGGAGGAGGGCAGCGTTCAACTGGAGGACCGACGCATTGCGCAGCGGGTGAATCTCGAGTCGTTAAAGGCCGAGATCGCCTGGGCCAAGAAAAACGTCGACTTCAATGAACGCGACGGCATCCCCGTTGACTTCTGGCAGAAGGACCTGGAGGGGGACCAGGCGCGTCTGGCTGCCGCTGAGGCACTGATCCAGAGCGAGAAGGAGCACGGCGTGCTCTACCGCGTGGCCCGCTTCGCTCCAATCGTGGAGGGTCCCAACGGGGCGCGTCGGACACTCCCGGTGGTGACGGCCTATTGCGTGCGCGACTCGATCCCTGGGGTGGCCGAGAACCTGGCGCAGTTCAAGATCAGCCAAGGACAACTGAACTCCCAGGACCCCCGAGAGGTGCTGGTGGCCAAGATCTGCCGACGCTGGACGACGACGCCATAAAAAAGACCCCCGATTCAAGGGGGCCTGTTCTCTTCTCTGCGTGGGGGCATCGAAGCGTCACGCCCAGAGCTGCACCATCGGTGAGAACACCTACTCTCGATCGCCGCGGGACTTTGTCGTGACGGTGGCGGCCCAGGAGAAACGCGAGCAGAAGCGTCAGGGCAGGGCCGGTTCAGGTTGGTTGCGCTCGGCCTGCGGCAGCAAGGTGGTTCGGATCACCACGATCGACCCGACGGCCCACGCCCAGTGGTGTGAGGTGGTCAATGCCGACTTGGCCAGCGATGGCCAGATCCAGGCGTTTCACAACAGCCGAATGCTCCGCTACAACGCGGTGCGCCTCTGGCAGAACCTGCTGCGACAGGGATGGACTCAGGTGCCAGCCCAGTGGTGATCAGGCCGGGACGAAGCGCTGTTTGAGCCCCTTCCACCAACGCACCAGCAGCGACCACCACTGGCCAAACCCGCTCTGGGCGGCCGAAGGGCGGGCCATGGCGGCGGCGCAGGGGCTGGGGCTCACTGGTTCAAAGCCATCGCAAGAGGAGAGGGCCTCGGCTTGGATCTGCTGCTCAAGGGTGTGCCGAGCGGCTGATCGATTGCGTGACACCGACATGCGCATCTTCGCGAACCAGCCTTGTTATTGCGCCAGCCCAGCCCTGGGGCAATGAGTTCTGATGCTCATCCTGCTCAAGCTGTGTCAGGCCCGGCTGCCGTTG